>NZ_LKDU01000014.1:0-98086 GCF_001401855.1 Pseudoalteromonas sp. P1-7a
CCAGCGCTCACCAACGACAGCACGCCAACTGTAACGGGCACCAGCGATGCACCCAACAGCACCGTCACGGTAACCTTTACTGATGCAGCGAACAACGTACAAACCCTAGATGTACAAACCGATGTCAACGGCAATTGGAGTGCAACACCAACCAGCGACTTAGCAGAAGGCAACTACAGTGTTAGCGCCAGCATCACTGATGCCGCTGGTAATACCGGTACAGGCACAGTCAACGGCGAAGTGGATGTGACGCCACCGACTTTAGAGATCATTCCTTCGTTCTTACTTGGCAACCTAGTTTCTCTTTCTGGTGATTCTGATTTACCCGAAGGGTCAGTGGTCACCATTACCGAGTACCTTGTTGGCGGTGCTGTAGGCGCTACCTACACAGCAACAACGAATGCCGATGGCACATGGGGACTTGCCAACATAACAGTACCTCTGCTTAGTCTTGCGTATGTTACTGCAACTGCAAGTGATGCAGCCGGTAATGTTGTTACTGTCAACTCACTTGACTTTGATAATGAAGCACCAGCGCTTAGCGTTACTGTAGATGCATTATCGAATGATACAACGCCAGTGGTTTCTGGTACTACAGATATGGAGCAAGGAACCGAGATACAACTAACCGTTGTAGATAGTGAAGGTCAAAGCCAGCAGTTTACGGCCATTGTGCAGGCTAATGGAAGTTGGTCTGTTGAAGTACCAGCCGAGTTAGCGCAAGGGCAGTACACAGTTACCGCTGAGGTAAGAGACGATGTTGGTAATTTAACCTCTGAGCAAACACAAGGTGAAATAGACAGTATTGCACCCACGCTTAGTGTTAACCCTATTGACACAACTGCAGATACAACGCCAACCCTATCAGGCTCCAGTGATGCCATTGGAGCTGATGTAATAGTCAGCATTGACGGTCAAACTTTTGTTGCGGTAGTTGGTGTTGATGGCAACTGGCAGGTAGCGGTACCAGTTGCACTTACCGACGGTAATTATACGGCGCAAATTAATGTTGCAGACGATGCTAATAATATTACTAACACAACAATTGACTTAACAATTGATACCCAGATACCGATAGTCACTTTGGACGACATAACTGTGTTTAACACAGATACGCCAGTTATTAGTGGCACATCAACTGAACCTACTGGCACAAATGTAGATATTGTTATTACTGATAGTAATGGTGATACACACACGTTAGCAGCTACGGTTGATGTAGATGGTAATTGGCAAACAACAGCGCCTAATTTACCGCAAGGAAGCTACAGTGTTACTGCTAGCATTACTGATAATGCTGGTAATACTGGCTCTGCGACTGGAACAGGCCTTGTTGATACACAAGCACCTACTATTACCATTGATGCATTAGGTACAATTAATAACAGTACACCAACAATAACAGGTACCTCTAACGAGGGTGAGGGTACTTTAGTTACGGTAACAATTACTGATGGTGATAGCGTTGATACCTATACAACAACTGTGGGGAGTGGCGGACTATGGAGTGTTGATGTAACTACGCCGCTAATTGATGGACAGGTGACAGTCACAGCAAGCATTACCGATACTGCAGGGAACAGTACGCAAGTAGATACAACTGCTACGCTTAACACTAATGCGCCTACTATCAATATAAACACCATTGTTGATACAAACGATCAAACTCCAACACTTTCGGGTACAAGTAGTGCGGCTGATGGCACTGAAATTACAATAGTTATAACGGATTTTAATAATGTTTCACACACATTAACTGCAACTGTGCTAAGCGGTGTTTGGAGTGTAGATGCGACAGATATACTTCCAGAGGGAGAGTTTACTGTTACTGTAAGCGTTACCGAAAATGGCTTAACAAGCAATGCTACAACTAGTGGTGTTATAGACTTAACTGCACCAGCACTAAGTATTAACACGCTAATTACAGCCAATGATACAACCCCTACGATTTCGGGCACAACAACGGCACCACAAGGTGCAATAATTGTGATCTTAATTACTGATAGTTTAGGTGCTGAGCAAACAGTTAATGCCACAGTGGGAGCCAATGGCACTTGGTCAGTAGCTGTACCTACTGCACTTAGTGAAGGGGAATTCAGTGTAAATGCATCAACAACAGATACCGCAGGCAACCCTGTAAATACTAGCACTACCGGTGTGGTTGATATAACCGCGCCAGTGGTTAGCATTAACGATATTGTAGGCAGTACTGATTTAACACCTAGCGTGTCTGGCAGCGTAACAGGTGCAGCCTTAGGAGATGTGGTTGCTGTGGTATTTACAGACTTCCAAGGTAATGCGCATACTGTAAATACAACGGTGCAAGCCGGTGGGACTTGGTCAGTAGAGGCAAGTAATACTCTTTCACAGGGAGCATATTCAGTTGAAGTATTTATTACTGATAATGCCGGAAATACAGGTAGCAATACCACTAACGCTGATATAGATACAATTGCGCCAGAAATTAGTATTGATCAAAGTTCATTAATACTTACCCAAGACAGCACGCCATTAATTAGCGGCACATCAAACGAGCCAAATACAAACGTTATCGTTACGTTTACGGATTCAGTTGGTGCATCGCACCAAATTACTGTACAAACGGGTGCAAATGGAGACTGGCAAGCCGCTGCCGATAACATTTTAGCTGACGGTGTCTACAGTGTTACGGCTACGATTACTGATAGTGCAGGAAATACCTCGGTAGATAGTAAAACGGGTGGCGAAGTAGATACAGTAGGGCCAGAGCTTACTATTGTGCCTTCGTTCTTGCTAGGGCAGCTCGTTTCTTTATCTGGTACATCTGATTTAGGTGAAGGCAAAACCGTTACGGTAACTCTAGAGCTTGCAGGTGATTTACTTGACTTAACATACGATGTTACCACCGATGCCAATGGTGATTGGGAACTACTAGGCCTGGCGGTTAATGTTATTGGCCTATCAGTTGTAGAAGCCTCTGCAACTGATGATGCAGGTAACACAACCACTATAACTACGGCTGATGTTGATGCGTCAACGCCATTACTTAATGCAGTGGTTGACTTTGTTACAGGGCAAGGGGATTTACCGATCATTAGCGGTACAACCGATCAAGCACCAGGCACCGAAGTACTTGTTGAAGTCATTGATAGTGATAACGTTGTGCAAGAACTCGTTGCAATAGTACAGGCAGATAACTCATGGGCAGTACAAGTTCCTCAATCACTTGCTGAGGGCGTGTTTACTGTAACTGTAAATGTATTAAGTGAAGTTGGGATCACAGCGACACAGCTAATTAGTAGTGTAGTAGATACCATCTCGCCAACACTTGATTTACAAGTAATTGGTACAACGTCAGATTCTACTCCAATCATTCAAGGAACCAGTGATTTAATTAATGGTGTGGTAGAGATTCAGTTAGACGGCGGCTCAGTACTAACCACAACAGTGAATGCAGCAGGTCTATTTTCACTAGAAGTCGATGCGCTGACTGAAGGGCAGCATGTTGCCAACGTGAGTATCACTGATGATGCTGGCAATGTAGTAACGCAAACGCTTGAGTTTGTTGTTGATACGTTAGTACCTGTGGTAGATATTTTACCGTTGAGCATTAGCAATACTGACATACTAACTATTTCGGGTACTTCAGAGGAAGCTCCGGGTACGGACATTGATGTAACTGTGGTAGATAGTAACGGCAACGCAACAGTATTTGATGCCCTTGTTGGGAGTGATGGCACGTGGTCGTTATTAACCACGAGTCTACCTGATGGTATATATAGTGTATTTGCAAGTATTACTGATGCTGCGGGTAATGTAGGCCAATCTGCTACTGAGCAAGTGACGATTGATACCATACCGCCATCGTTAGAAATAGATGCCTTTGGTGTACTTAACACGCTAACGCCAACTATTACTGGCACCAGTGACGAAGAGGCTGGTAGCTTAATTACGGTTAATATTACCGACTCTACAAACACACTTTATGAAGTTACTACAACAGTATTAGGCGATGGCACGTGGCTTATTGTTGCACCTGCACTTGCTGAGGGCGAATTAACCATAGAAGCCATTAGTATTGATGATGCAGGTAATATAGCAACGGTGACGCAAACGGGCGTTGTGAGCACCACTTTACCGAGTCTATTAATTAACCCAATAATAGATACAAGCGATACAACTCCTACTATTAGTGGTACTACCGATGTAATAAACGGTAATGTAGAGGTTGTTATTACAGATAGTAGTGGTAATGCAACAACCTATAACACTCAAGCTATTGCTGGTGTATGGACATTAATACCGACCACTCCATTAGCTGAAGGTGCGTTTACGGTTGATGCGACAGTCGAAAACTTAAACCTTACAAGTTCTACAAGCCTAAGTGGCACTGTTGATTTAACACCGCCAACAATTGAGGTTGACCAGTTATCCGTTACTAATAATCCGCTACCAACCATTACAGGTACAAGTGATGCACCAGCAGGTACAACACTGAGCGTGGTTATTACAGATGCTAATAATGATTCACAAACACTTACTGCCCAAGTTGCAGGCAATGGCACATGGTCAGTAACAGCGACTACTCCATTAAGTGAAGGTAGCTTTAGTGCTACAGCATCCATAAGTGATACTGCGGGTAACTCCGCTAGCGATACTATGGTGTCAAGTACAGACTACACAGCGCCAACTGTCGTCATAGACCCAATATCGGTAGGGCAAGATACTACGCCTACTGTTACAGGCTCAGTAACGGGAAGCTTCGCAGGCGCGTTAGTAGTCGTTATGTTTACTGATTCAGCGGGTGCCACTCACAATGTTCAAACAACAGTTGGTCCTGATGGAACTTGGAGCGTGACCTCTGAAGAAGTACTTCCTGAGGGTAACTACAGCGTAGATGTAAGCATTGCTGATAGCGCAGGTAATACAGGTACGCAATCCACAAGTAGCGCAATTGACTCAGGTATTACAATTGACTCAGGGCTCGCTCTAACCGCGGATCAAAGTCCACTTGTTACAGGAACCGCTGGTGCTGGAGAAACGATATTAGTCACCTTTAGCGGCCCCATTGAGGTCACTAAGCAAGTAAACGCTGATGCATCCGGGGCATGGAGTGCTTCACCAGATACAGATTTAATTGATGGCGCATACACTGTAACAGCGGTAGCAACGGATACATCTGGCAATACAACTTCAAGCGGTAGCGTATCTGGGTTGGTTATAGATACCACACCAATTAACTTTACTGTTGAGCCTGAGTACTTACTTAATCTACTTGGTATAAGCGTATTAGTTGGTTACGAAGGTACATCTGATGGTGGAGAAGGAAGTAAAGTCTATATTGTTGACTCATTAGTTTTAGGCATTGATTTAGCGTTAACTTCAGCACCACATGCAGTAGTAGATGCACAGGGTAATTGGGATTCAGGAAACTTAGACTTAGGTGCTTTAGGGTTATTAGGTACAGGTCTTGAAAACACGTATTTCTACACTGTGGACGAAGCTGGTAATTACCAAGTTAAAAATGGTAATGATGTGTTTATAGAGTCCGGCAATATATATACCTCTGAATCAGGTGCTGGTGACACTATGCCTGCGTCATTTAGCGAAGAGTCAGCATTGGGTGATACGCAAGGTGAAGGTCTGTTGAGCACCGAAACCATCAACTTAGCAAACGCAGGGGCCATGACAAGTTCATCTGAGCAAGTTGTACAAGTAAGCGAAACAGAGCCACTTAATTTAAACGATGTAATTATTGACTCTGAAACAGAGCAATTGCTTGCATTAAATAACTTACTTGACGAAGAAGGCTCTGCAATTGCTTATAGCCCTGCACAAAGTGGAGGACGTGTTGATGAGGCAGCGCCAGCCGTTGATGTTCAAAACCAATCAGAGGAAATGATTAAACACTTAATTGAAAATGGTAACAATCAAACGGATATATAATACCAACCCGCAATAATACTTAATCATTTTGTGGGGCTAAACGTGTCGTTATCAGCGTTAAAAAATTCTCATTTAGAACAACTAAATAGCGAATTTTTTGCCTAGCTAACAACACGTTTTTCCAGCCTCAAAATAGATCACTTAATTACGCGGATTGGTATAAATGGAGTAACCACTTCAGTTAAATAACTGAAGTGGGGCACTATACTCATTTTATTAAAAGGTGGTTTGTTTTACCTGAGAAACTTATAAAGCTGTTAGCGTTTTATTTAGCACGTTATAAAGGCTAAATATTTAAGACAACTGGTATTGTTTGGGTTAAATAGTAAACCTAAAAAAGCCCTTATTGAGACTTCAATAAGGGCTTTTTCAATAAATTTGGAAAAAGTAAAAACAGTTAAGCTTTTAGATTACGTACCAGCTTACTGTCGGTATTAACCACGCTACCGCCTTGATCGTAGGTCATACTAGTTGGGGCGCCTATTAAAATATCTTTAAGCTGTTTTACACTTAAGTGCGCTTGGCGGGCAGCGTGCGAGTTTACTTTATTTTGTTTTTGGCACTGCGCTAACTGCGCCTTAACTTGCGCTACTCGCTCAGTTACTTCAGGGGCATTTTCATCATTTGCAGCAAAAAGTTTATTCAACTCTTTATCAAGCTGCGTAAGCTTAGTTAAAAAAGACATTTTTTGTTGGGCAAGTTCTTTTAAACCTTCACCTCTACGAGAGGCAATAATACTAAGCTCTTCGTTTAACAGCGCATGCAACGAATCTAAGCAATTTACTTGTTCATTTAACTTAACGCTAATTAAACTATTGTGATCAGCCATATACGTTAAACTCAAAATCAGCCAAGTTTTTAGTCAGCTTTTCAGCATCGATTTGGTATTTACCTTCGGTAATCGCTTTTTTAAGCTCAGCAACTTTTTCACTGTCAAAGCCAGATGACTGCTGCGCTTTATCTTGCAGTGTTTTTAACTGCTGTGCTTGTGGTGTTAGACTCACTGAGTCACTCGCAGCTTTCGGCGAAGGGGTAGGTGCTGTCTGTGTACTTGCAGCATTATCTTTTTTAATATCAACTTGTTGCTGTTTAGCGTTAGTGAGCGCATTAGCTTGTTGATTACTGCCATTAACTTGATTAACCATAATAATAAACCTGTATATTACCCAACTTATGCCAAGTTATCGGCATATACATAGGATACTTTAGTATAAATCGAAATTAAATATTAACTTGCACAGACTCTACACCATCTACGCGTGCATTCAAAATTTTACCGGAATTTTTATTCTTAATCTGCACTTGTTCACCTAAAGTGCCATCTTCAAGTGCTATACCTGTTGTTTTTATCCTAAGTCCTTTAATACTCGCATAAATATTTACGGCATCGCCCTTACAAACCATGCAAATTTGATTAAGTAAAACGGGCATACCGCTGCGTATATTTCGTTTACTGCGGCTGCCAATAAGCATTAAAGGGTCATCTAAATATTGCACTCTAACAAATTGTGAAGGCTTCATTTGTACACTTAAATGAGACTCAGTAATAACCTCCCCACGGGCCAGGTTTTCCGTGGCAACCACAACGGGTGCCATTTTTACTATTCTTACATGAACATACTGAGTCCAGCTTTGCGCATCGTTACACTTTATTTGTACAGTCACCTGACGTGTAAATGGCGGCTCATTTGGCACAACCAACTCTGGGTCATTTTCGCACACTCTATCAGGAATACGGCTATCAAGCGCAAGCGCGGTGATCTCCACATTTTTCTCAAGAGGTACGGTAACTTGTTCAGCAATATGAGAAATTGCAATTTGTTGTAATAAATCTTTACTAAACACTTTTGCATGCAAAGGTGTTGCTAAGCAGAGGCTAGCAAGAAAATAAAAAACACTGTATCTTCTGACTTTTTTTAACAAACTCATAATGTTTCGACTATGCTTATGGTTTCAAACAGGGTATAAATATTTTGCGTCAAACTTTAGACGCTCCCGCGATGTTATGTAGCTTTATAAACAGAAAGCAATTATCGTTCCGCATTACTTGTTTTCTTTAGGAGATTTGAATGGCAGGCATTTTAGACTCAGTAAACCAGCGCACCCAGTTGGTTGGGCAGAACCGCCTAGAATTACTATTATTTAAGCTCAGAGGGCGTCAGCGTTTTGGGATCAATGTATTTAAAGTAAGAGAAGTACTGCAATGTCCTCCTTTAACGAGTATGCCAAAATCAAATGCATACATTCGGGGGGTTGCGCATATTCGTGGTCAAACTATTTCAGTTATCGACTTATCTATGGCCGTAGGCGGCCGCCCGATTGAAAATGTAAAAGATAGCTTCATTATAATTGCAGAATACAATCGTTCTGTGCAGGGCTTTTTAGTCGGCGGCGTTGAGCGAATTGTTAATATGAACTGGGAAAAAATAATGCCGCCCCCATCGGGTGCAGGGCGTTATTCTTATCTAACGGCTGTTACCGAAATTGAAAACGAATTAGTCGAAATTCTCGATGTAGAAAAAATCTTAAACGAAATTTGCCCGGTAAATACAGAGGTTAGTGCAGATCTGGCGGCCGATAGTGCTATACAAAAAGACTTAGGCGAGCGTATTGTATTTATTGCCGACGATTCAGCCGTGGCTCGTAACCAAGTAAAAAGAGCACTCGAGCCGCTTGGCGTGCAAACCGAGCTTGCAAAAAATGGTAAAGAAGCTTTAGTTAGGCTTAAAGAAATCGCCGAGCTTGATTGTAAAAATGATATTACTGAGCGTGTAGGTTTACTTATCTCTGATGTTGAAATGCCTGAAATGGACGGCTATACATTAACAGCAGAAATTAAAGCTGACCCTAAATTAGCGCCTCTACATGTTATTTTACACACTTCTTTGAGTGGTGTATTTAATCAGGCGATGATCGAAAAAGTCGGCGCGGATGACTTTATAGCAAAATTTAACCCAGATGAATTGGCAACAGCAGTTAAAAAATGGGTTCATTGTGATTAAGCAACAATAGGTGTTAATAATTTGAATAATAAAGATTTGCAGCAAAGTGACTACGATCAGTTCCGCTCTTTTTTAGAGCAGCAATGTGGTATTGTGCTAGGCGAAAACAAGCAATATTTAGTAAAAAGTCGGCTTGCTCCGCTTATGGCTCGTTTTAATGTTGAATCTTTATCACAGTTAGTGAGTAAAACGCTTGCCCCCCATGAGCGGCAACTTAGAGCCGCAGTGGTTGACGCCATGACCACAAATGAAACATTGTGGTTTAGGGATCAATACCCATTTGAGCTGTTAAAAAATAAATTGTTCCCTGAGTTCAAAGACACTCGCCGGCCAGTAAAAATTTGGTCAGCGGCCAGCTCTTCAGGTCAAGAGCCATACTCTATTGCCATGTCGGTTGCTGAGTTTCAAGCGCAGCAGCCGGGTGTGCTACGTATGGGCGCACAAATTATTGGTACTGATATTTCTAATACAATGCTCGATATGTGTAAAAATGCAGAATATGATGCGCTGGCATTAGCGCGAGGGCTCTCAGCAGAACGCCGTAAAAAGTACTTTATGGATAGCGGCAATGGAATGGCAAAAGTTGTCGATTCAGTCAGAAAGCAGGTGAGCTTTAGACATTTAAACTTGCTCGACTCTTATGCCTTAATGGGCAAGTTCGATATTATTTTTTGCCGCAACGTACTTATTTATTTTTCACCAGAGGTTAAAGCAAAAATTATTAGCCAGTTTGCCCAAGCACTAAACCCAAAAGGGTATTTGTTTTTAGGTGCATCAGAGTCAATGACTGGCTTAAGTAACGAGTTCGACATGGTTCGTTGTAACCCCGGAATCATCTACCAAAAAAAATAACGCCTCTTCCTTCCCATTAAAAAACGACGCTTTGTGCGTCGTTTTTTCTTTAATAACAACCTCCTATAAAAAAGTAACCTTATTCAAAACTACTGGCTTATTAATTGCTTTAACTTAGTTAAGTCAATTTTTTGGAGAATGTTATGGCTATCAGTTTTGATAAAGCATTAGGTGTCCATCCGCATGCGATGTTGATCCGCTCACAGCGGGCAGAAGTGCTTGCCACAAATATAGCGAATGCTGATACGCCTGGCTATAAAGCAAAAGATATTGACTTTGCCTCTGCATTAAAAGCGGCAAGGTCAACTCAGCAAAGCGGCAATAGCATGGTCACAACCAATGAAAAACACATTGCTGGCGGTACTCGCAGCGTAGGTGGTTCTGAATTATTTCGCACTCCAAATCAAGGAGATACAGGCGATGGTAACTCAGTTGATATACAGGTGGAACGAAACTTGTATACACAGAATGCGATGGAGTATCAGGCAAGCCTGCAATTTTTAAGTAGTAAATTTAAGGGCCTGAATAAAGCGCTCGGTAGTCAAGGGTAATAATTATGAGTTTATATAATGTTTTTGATATTTCAGGCAGTGGTATGAGTGCGCAAAATGTGCGCCTAAATACTACCGCGAGTAATATTTCGAATGCTAATACAATAAGTTCATCCCAAGACAAAACATACCGAGCTCGCCAACCTGTATTTGCTGCCGAGCTGACTAAAGCGTCTGCCTCAGCCAGTAACCCTCAGGGCTCCGCTGTTGGTGTTAAAGTGTTGGGGATTGTTGAGAGTAACAAACCACTACAAATTGAATATAACCCTAATCACCCAAGTGCGGATGAAAATGGCTATATCTATAAACCCAACGTTAATGTTGTTGAGGAGATGGCAAATATGATCTCTGCATCTCGCTCATATCAAACAAACGTGCAAGTTGCCGATGCAGCTAAGCAAATGTTAAGCAAAACGCTGTTACTTGGGCAGCGATAACCGAGGGTAGGTTATGAGTAACGATATTAGTACTAGTTCATCTTTTATGGACTCGATTACTTGGCAAGAGACTCAAGTAGCGACTTCCACTGAAGAGAGCGATGCGTTAACACAGGAAGATTTTTTCTCGTTGCTAACTCAGCAGCTATCGTATCAGGATCCGAGTAATCCGGCTGATAACGATCAGATGATTGCGCAAATGACTAATTTTACCATGGCGCAAGGTATCACAGATTTAAACACAAATTTTGAGTCGCTTGCCTCTTCAATGACTTCAAACTCTGCTTTACAAGCATCAACCCTGGTTGGTAAACAAGCGCTTTTAGAATCTAATACGCTTGAACTTGGCGAAAGCGGCGAGGCAAAAGGATCGGCAGTTGCTGAAGAAGCCGTTGATAATTTAAAAATTAAAGTCACAGATGCCTCTGGGCAACTGGTTAGAACTATCGATATGGGTTCGCAAGCAGCGGGTGCTGTGCGCTTTAGTTGGGATGGGAATAACGAATCTGGCGAACGCCTACCAGAGGGCGAATACACGATTACTGCAGAGGGCAGTACCAACGGCGAGTTTTCAAGCTTACCGGTAGCCACATTCAAAAACATTGAAAGCGTTAATATCAACGGCTCTAGTGGCATTATTATTAACACCAAAGAGGGTGCGGTTAGGTTGACAGATGTCGCAGAGATCGCATAACCATTTAAAAGTATTTCGCCTGCTAGCAGGCTATTAGATTAAAAGTTAGAGGTGAATTATGAGCTTTAATATCGCACTTACAGGCCTAGCTGCCGCTCAAAAAGACTTAGACGTAACAGCAAATAATATTGCTAACGTAAATACCACTGGTTTTAAAGAATCGCGGGCTGAATTTGCTGATGTATATGCTGCATCTGTGTTTAGCGCAGGTAAAACCAAAAATGGTGATGGTGTGCAAACTACCATGGTTGCACAGCAATTTCATCAAGGCTCACTGCAATTTACTAACAACTCGTTAGACTTAGCGATTACCGGCGAAGGTTACTTTGCAATGACCGATGATATTTCATCGCAAGATTTAACCTATACTCGTGCAGGTGCATTTAAGCTTAATCAAGACAATTTTATGGTTGACGCCAAAGGTAATTATTTACAAGCTTTTCCGGTTGATGCATCAAGTGGGGACACCACATCGGTAAGTCTAAGTACAACTAACCCAATTCAAATTCCTGATTCATCTGGTTCGCCTCGCGCTACAGAAAACGTATTTTTGTCATTTAATTTAGATGCAACAGCAGATGCTACAGGCCTTGCTTTTGACCCTACATCAAATGGTACGTATAACTCGTCAACGTCTACAACAGTTTATGACTCATTAGGTGAACCACATATTCTGCAATACTTTTTTGTAAAAGAAGAGGATGCCGCCTCGGGTGGTACTGATAACAGCTGGGAGGTATACGCAACCTTAGATGGGAAAGTTGTAGATGGTACATCAGGTGCAGAGCAAACTACTACACCTTATACACCGATTGCTACACTTGGCTTCGACTCTAGTGGTTTACCTGCGACAACCAACGGTATAGCAAATACTAACGCCACAACATTTGACGAAATTAATTTGCCGGCAGGTGCAGGCACTGGTTTATCGTCAATGCTTGATAACGGCGCGACATTTCCAAGCACGGGTATTGAGTTAAATTGGCGCGATGAAAATAACACAGCAGGACGTATTCCCACTCAGTACTCAAGTGGTTTTGAAGTAAAAGCCCTTGACCAAGATGGCTCTACAGTCGGTCGTTTAGCGGGTATTGATATTGGCACAGACGGCAAAATTGTGGCCTCGTACAGTAATGGTGATTCAACCTACTTAGGGCAAGTGGCTATGGTACGCTTTCCAAACTCACAAGGTTTATCGCAAGTAGGCGATACCAGCTGGAAGCAAAGTATTGACTCTGGCGAGCCGGTAGCCGGTGAAGCAGGTTCGGGTACTTTTGGTAGTATTAATTCATCTGCACTTGAGCAATCAAATACCAACTTAACAAACGAATTAGTTGATTTGATTACCGCTCAACGTAACTACCAAGCAAACTCTCGAGCGCTTGAAGTTAACTCAACAATTCAGCAAAGTATTTTGCAGATTCGATAAGTTAACACTATTTTTGGTTAAGATTTTAAGGCTGCATTTTTGCAGCCTTTTTTATACCTAATACCACAAAAATAGCCTAGCTGAACCGTTCAATACCTTCCTTATATTGCGTCAAATTTAATCTGGCACCTATTTTGCATTTATCAACTCAGAGATTTTTTATGTGAGTCGATGTTATGGACAAAATGGTCTACATTGCGGCCTCTGGCGCTAAGCAAAGCCTACAGGGGCTTGCACTTAAAGCCAATAATTTGGCAAACGCAAATACCACAGGTTTTAAAGCTGACTTCGCGCAAGCGCGTTCTATGCAAGCATTTGGCGAGGGCTTGCCGACCCGAGTGTTTTCTATGCAAGAGCGACCTGGTTCTAACATGACCTCTGGCGGCATAATAGAAACAGGGCGAGATTTAGACATTGCCATGAGCGATAACGCCTGGCTCGCTGTTCAAGATGAGTCAGGGAATGAAGCCTACACTAAAGTTGGTACGCTGAACATTACTGCACAAGGCATGTTAGTAACGAGCCATGGTCGTCAAGTTATTGGCGAAGGTGGCCCCGTAATTCTACCTGTCCCTATTGAAAAAATAAGCTTTAGTGCAGATGGCGCCATTCAGGTTCGCCCGCAAGGCGCACCAGCCAATTTTTTAGAAGAAGTAGACACGCTACGTGTTGTTGAAGGAAACAGCAGGCAGCTTGAAAAAGGTAACGATGGTTTATTTAGACCAGTACCTGGGCAAACCGTTGATACCTCTGAAAATGTAAAAGTATTAAGTGGTGCACTGGAAATGTCTAACGTTAATCCAGTTCACGAAATGGTCGATATGATCAACCACCAACGTCAATTTGAGTTACAAGTAAAACTAATGAAAACAGCTGAAGAGATTGACGAACGTCAAGAACAGTTGATGCGCATAGTTTAACTTTAAAATGAGGGCATACTTATGAATCCTGCATTGTGGATAAGTAAAACAGGGCTAGACGCTCAACAAACTGATATTTCAGTTATTTCAAATAATTTGGCGAATGCCAGTACCGTAGGTTACAAAAAGAGCCGCGCTATTTTTGAAGATTTACTGTATCAAAACATCAACCAACCTGGCGGGCGATCATCACAAGATACTGAGTTACCATCTGGCCTAATGCTTGGTGCCGGTGCAAAAGTGGTTGCTAACCAAAAAGAGTTTACGCAGGGCAATATGCTCACCACTGAAAATTCACTTGATTGGATGATCTCAGGCGAAGGCTTTTTTGAAGTGTTGCAACCTGATGGCAATATTGCCTATTCGCGTAATGGACAATTTACTACCGATGAAGACGGCCGCATTGTTACTTCAGGCGCTGGCTTTGTTGTTCAGCCCGAAATGAACGTACCGGATGATGCGCAATCAATTACGGTTTCTCAAGATGGTGAAGTATCTGTACGTGTTGCAGGGCAAGCCGATAATGTGGTGATTGGTCAGCTAACAATTAGCGACTTTATTAATCCATCTGGTCTTGAGCCAATTGGTCAAAACCTTTACACCGAAACGGCTGTTAGTGGTGCGCCTGTGCAAGGTAATCCAGGCGTAGAAGGGTTGGGTACTATTATTCAGGGCTCGCTTGAAACATCAAACGTTAATGTAACAGAAGAACTGGTAAACCTTATCGAAACACAACGTGTTTACGAAATGAATTCAAAAGTAATCTCAGCCGTTGACGAAATGATGAGCTACATCAATCAACAGTTATAATCGTGCACAAGGGGATAGTTATGCGTAAAGTTATTTTATTTGCCGCAGGCACCTTATTTTTAAGTGGCTGTGTTTCTACGCAAAATAGTGAAGTGGTTCAAGACGACCCATACTACGCACCCATGTACCCAGAGCCTGTAGCAGAGCCTGTTGTTGCAACAGGTTCGCTATTTAATACCAACACATTTAATGACCTGTATTCAGATAAAAAAGCGCTTAGAACAGGCGATATAATTACCGTTAAGCTTGAAGAGTCAACACAAGCTACAAAAGCCGCAAAAACTGAAACTGACAAAGAAACCGACGCCAGTTTGGACCCCATTATTGGATTAGGTGGCTTACCTGTAAATATAGGTGGCGACAGTATTCAGTTTGGTATTGGTAGTGATTCATCATTTACCGGTGACTCTAAATCAAATCAGTCAAACAGTTTAGTGGGTGATATTTCTGTAAATGTTATGCGTGTTTTACCCAATGGTAACTTAGTTATCCGTGGTGAAAAATGGCTAACACTTAACACTGGCGAAGAGTTTATTAGGCTCGAAGGGCTAGTTCGCCCGCAAGATGTAAGTGCCGATAACACGGTTGAGTCGAATAGAATTGCGAATGCCCGCATCCAGTATTCAGGTAAAGGGCAAACACAAGAGGCGCAAAGCCCAGGGTGGTTAACACGTTTCTTCAGTAGCTCGTTATTTCCATTTTAAAGGATAGTAGTATGAAAAACATTAAAGCGTTTATTTTGATCATACTGCTAGGCTGGCAATTTTCTGCCAGCGCGGAACGAATAAAAGATGTTTCTATGGTTGAAGGGGTCCGTGCCAACCAATTGGTTGGCTATGGTTTAGTGGTGGGGCTACCTGGCACAGGGGAGCAAAACTCTTACACGCAACAAAGTTTTAGGGGCATGCTAAACAGTTTTGGAATTACCTTACCTTCAACGCAAAGCCCTAAAATTAAAAATGTAGCTGCAGTGGCAGTTCATGCTGAGCTGCCGCCGTTCAGAAAGCCAGGGCAAACAATTGATATTACGGTTTCTTCTATTGGCAGTGCAGGGAGTTTACGTGGCGGCACATTACTACAAACTTTCTTGAAAGGGGTTGATGGTAACGTATACGCCATAGCACAAGGCAGCTTAATAGTAGGGGGTTTAGGTGCACAAGGGCTTGATGGCAGTAAAGTGGTTATTAATACCCCAACCGTCGGCCGCGTACCAAACGGAGCTACTGTTGAGCGCGAAGTTAAAAGTCCTTTTATGCAAGGCGACTACATTACTTTTAACTTAAACCGCCCTGACTTTACAACGGCAAAACGTTTAGAAGCAACAATTAACAATTTGGTAGGCCCTAATAGTGCACAAGCTATTGACGCTGCCTCAGTACGCGTTATTGCGCCACGTGATGCATCGCAACGAGTGTCTTATTTATCAACGCTTGAAAACCTAGAGTTTAAGCCTGCTGACACTTCAGCCAAAATTATTGTTAATTCACGTACGGGAACGATTGTCATTGGCAAAAATGTGAAGCTACAGCCTGCGGCAATAACCCATGGCGGTCTAACAGTCACAATTGCTGAACAGCAAAATGTAACGCAGCCTAATCCTTTAGCAGAAGGCGAAACCGTTGTTACACAGCAAAGTATTATTGACGTTAATCAAGATGATTCTCGTGCGTTTGTTTTTAACCCCGGCGTTAGCTTAGATGACTTAGTGCGTGCTATAAATGAAGTAGGCGCAGCACCTGGAGACCTAATGGCTATTTTAGAAGCGCTTAAAGAAGCGGGTGCAATTAACGGACAGCTTGTTGTTATTTAATTATTTTTTAGAATGTTTACCCTTCCAAATAAAGCTTAAGTACTCAAAAGGTACTTAAGCTTTTTACTGTTTACCTTTCTTTGGCTCAATTTTTGCATTTCTTAAAGCATTATTCATTTTTGTGTCAAAAAGCTGATGGAAACAAATCACCTCGATAAGCAAAACTTTTTTGATTTAAGTAATCTTAATACTTTACGTCAAGACGCTTTAAACAGCGGTGATGCATCTACTGATGCCTCTAAAGCGGCGCTAAAAAAAGCAGCGGCACAATTTGAAGCTATTTTTACGCAGATGCTTCTAAAAGGCATGCGTAAAGCTAACGAAGCATTTGAAGATGAAGACAGCCCGTTTAACTCTAGCGGCGTAAAGTTTTTTGAAGAAATGCACGATCAGCAGCTCTCTTCTGAGCTTTCATCAAATGGGTCTTTAGGCTTGGCTGATTTAATTGTGCAGCAGCTCTCTCCAGAGGCTGAAAACTTTATGCCTGGCTCAGTGTTAAGAACAACCAACGACTTTATCAGTGATAAACGCGCAGGCTCTGAACTACCCCACGAAGAACTGAATAATGTTGAGCAAGTAAATAAAGACGACTTAGCCCTCAGCAGCGAAGCAACAGACACTAAAACCCCAACACAGCCTGTACAGCAACCGACATTTAATAATGCTGGAGAATTTGTGAGTGCAGTGTGGGAGCATGCCAAAACAGCGGCCGAAAAAATAGGTTTAAACCCTGCAGTGATGGTCGCTCAGGCGGCCCTTGAGACTGGTTGGGGCAAGCATATTATTAATAAAAGTGACGGTAATAGCTCAAATAACCTGTTTAATATTAAATCAGATAAAAGCTGGGAAGGCGACAAAGCAAGTAAAGTAACGCTTGAATTTGAGCAAGGCACGCCTGTTAAAAAGCAAGCAAGTTTTAGAGCTTATGATTCTATAAAAGAAAGCGTAAACGACTTTGTCGATTTTTTAACGCAAAACCCACGTTACGAAGAAGCATTACAAAAAACAGCACAGCCAAACGAATTTTTAGATTCGCTACAAAAAGCAGGCTATGCAACGGACCCTAATTACGCGAGCAAAATAAAAAAAGTGCTAAATAGTAGTGAGCTTAAAAATATTGCAACAAGCGCGTTTACCCAAGGAGTGAAGTAATATGTCGTTTAGTTTATTAAATATTGCCAGTTCAGGGGTGCGTTCAAGCTCTGAACTGTTGCAAACGACCAGTAAAAACATCACCAATGTAAATACCGAAGGCTACGTACGTGAGCGCACTGAATTTACCACTATGGTAGATAACCAAGTAGGGCGCGGCGAAACATATCGGTTATTGAACGAATTTGCCCAGTCGCAGTTAAACCGCGATACGTCAAATAAATCGTTTTTTGATCAATTCGTAACAGAAGCCAACCGTGTTGATACTATTTTTTCGGAAGAGTCTAACAACTTATCAACCGGCATAAATTCATTATTTAATAACGTGCAAGAGGCGCTAAATCAGCCGTCTTCATCAGTTGCTCGTTCACTCGTAATGACCGATGCGCAAAGTTTAGTTGATCAAATGGACAGGCTCTCAGGTATTGTGCTTGAGCAACAAGGTATAGTGAATGAGCAGCTTGAGATTTTTTCTGAAGAAGCCAACTCACTCATCCAAAATATAAATACGTTAAACCAAGAAATTGCAGTCGTAAATGGTACTAATAACGCATCAGACGCGAGTTCTATTTATAACCAGCGCGACTTAGCTATTCGTGAATTATCAGAGCTCGTAGATATAGAAACACTCGATGGCCCTAATGGCGAAAAACTCGTATTTATGGGCAGCGGTGAGTCTTTAGTTATGGAAAACGGTACATTTAACTTGTTTTCTTTGTCGGGCGACCCCGATCCTAATTTTAAAGAATTGACGCTTGATGTTAATGGCGGCAAAGCCGTGCCGCTAGAAATAGATGCAAGCAAATTAAAAGGCAAAATTGGCGGCTTGCTGGCTTTTAGAGACGACATACTTGTGCCTGCACAAAACCAGATTGGCCAAATGGGATTGGCAATTGCAGATGCGTTCAACGAGCAAAATAAATTGGGTATGGATGCTAACGGTGAGCTAGGCGGTGATATTTTTACTATACCTACCGTGGGCGCTTATGCATACCAAGATAATACCGGCGGTGCCAGTTTAACTGCCACGCTTGAGGCCGGTAAGGGCAGTGAACTGCCTGCCAGCGACTTTATTGTTACTTATACCGCTAATGCAAATGAAGTGAGCATTCAGCCCGTTGATAATAAAGGGGAGCCGATAGGCAGCGCTTCTTTAGCAACGATACCGCCATCTGGTGTCATCGACTCAGACGACATTACAAGTGGGGAGTCGTTTGGTTTACAAATTAATGTAGCAGGTACAGGTAATACCGGTGATCAGTTTCAAATTAAACTTAACTCTGAAGCGGCAAACAGTATTTCCCTTGCGACAAGCCGCGGTGAAGACTTAGCTCTGGCATCGCCTATTCGTACAGCTAACAGTATAGATAATGTAGGCACTGCCACTATTTCAGCTGGAGAAGTAACAAGCGTTACATCGGGTGGCTTTACCACCGCCCCTAGTTTAGCCAATGGTGATATCACTCTTGTTAAAACGGGCGCTGCAAATGAATACCAAATTACAGATGCAAATGGCACCACAACCTTTACTATAACGCCACCGGCAGAGGGTATACTGGCTCAGGCTGGTGCACCTTATAGCAACTATGGCTTTGACTTTGACATTGAAGGCACGCCAGCCACTGGAGACACTTTCACCCTTGAATTTAACGAAGGCGGCTTTGATGATAACCGCAATGGTTTAAAGCTCGCTGATTTACAAAATGGCGAATTAGTGCGTAAAAATGTAGTGACAACAGCAGCAGCTGATAATCACGACACATTTAATCAAGCCTATTCGGGGTTAGTGAGTGATATTGGCGTAGTCACTGGTCAAGCCATTACCAGTGCCAGTGCATTTGATGCATTAGCCCAGCAATCTGAAGCCTGGTATGAATCGCTCTCGGGTGTAAACCTTGATGAAGAAGCTGCCAATTTACTACGTTTTCAACAATCATATTCGGCATCAGCTCAAGTATTGGCTGCTGCCCAAGAAGTTTTTGATACCTTATTAAGTGCGGCGAGGTAATTATGCGTTTATCAAATAACTTAATGTATCAAAACAACATTAATAAAATACTCGATAACCAACAAAGTGTTGCTAATGCACAAGAGCAAGTAACAACAGGTAAAAAATACTTAACTACCTCAGAAGCACCTGCCGCTATCTCGCAAGGAATGCTGTATTCAAATAAAATACAAACAAATGAGCAATATACTAAAAATATTGACCAATTAACTGGCCGACTTGAGACTGAAGAAACCATTTTACAAAGTATAAATACCAATATCCAACAAGCGCAAGAGCTAGCGATTCAAGCAGGTAATGGTGTTTATACTCAAGATGATTTAGAGTCAATCGCGGCTGAGCTGAGTGAAATACAAAAAACACTCGTCAATTTGATGAATACCCGCTCAGAAGACGGTAAGTTTATATTTTCAGGCTACCAAGACAGCACTCAACCCTATCAGTTTGACTCTACAACAGGTGAGTACACTTATAATGGGGATCAAGGCCAGCATGTTATAACCATTGCTGAAGGGGTGAGTATTAAATCAAGCGATAACGGTTTTGATACATTTGAAAAAAGCGATGCAAGGTTAGATGTTACAGATAATCAAGCTGCTATCCCGGTAACTACCCCTGCAAATAATATTACAGCGGGCACGGTTTATGTAGATGGTCAAACAGAGTTCGACCGTTTCCATCAAGATAATTACAATGCTGACCCAACCGCTGCGGCAACAGCGAACACGTATAATGTTATAATAACGCCAGGCGCTACCGCTAATGACCCCGATACTTATGAAATATTGCGTGACGGTGTGTCGCTAAGCCCTGCACAAGTTGGCGAGATAACGGATGAGCCAATCGATTTTGCTGGAATGAAAATCGAATTTGAAGGCGAAGCACCAGGCCAGCTTGATTTTACCCTCGAAAAGCCGCACAAAGAAAATGTGCTTAATACATTACAATCACTCATTACAGGGCTTAATGATGGCACACTGGATAACAATGATTTTCAGCAAGTGCTAGCTGATGGTGTAGTACAGCTTCAAAATGCAAGTGAGCAAGTCGTGTATACGCAAGCGAGCTTAGGCGGGCGTATGAATGCGGTTGAAAGTGTAAGCGACTCAAACCTTGCGCAAGATATTCAAAACAAAAGCAACCTTTCTGATCTAGTAGAAGTAGATATGGCAGAAGCTATTAGTGACCTCACTAAACAAGAAACCGCACTGCAAGCCTCGCAAGCCACATTTGGCCGTTTAACTAACCTTTCATTATTTGATTACTTGTAAATAAATTATAAGCAGAAATACCTTGCCGCTTTAGTTAGCATAAAGCGGCAAAAACCTCCCTCATTAGCGTGGCAATAATTTGTCACTTTAATACCTAAACATTTAACGCTTGGTTAGCTCTCCAACACTTTTAAAAAAGCCACTTAAAAACAACCGCTTAAATGTTTTTTAAAGTTGGCACAGTAAATGCTTTTCTAATGATAAGAAATTATCGAATAGTGGTTCCTGTTAAAACGTGTTGAACCACACTCTGTTTAAACCTAGGAGATGGTCAAATGGCATTAACAGTAAATACTAATGTGTCGTCACTAAACGCACAACGTAACTTAACAAAATCTGGCGAAGGCCTAGCAACTTCAATGGAGCGTTTATCATCAGGTATGCGTATTAATAGCGCAAAAGATGATGCGGCGGGCTTACAAATTTCAAACCGCTTAACCTCTCAAATAAATGGTTTGTCAGTGGCTCAACGTAATGCCAATGATGGTATTTCAATGGCGCAAACCGCTGAAGGTGCGATGAGTGAGTCGACCAACATACTTCAGCGAATGCGTGAACTTGCGCTGCAAGCGGCTAATGGTTCAAACTCAGCAGAAGATAGAGAAGCACTGCAAAAAGAAGTATCAGCACTTCAGGTTGAGCTAACCCGTATTGCAGAAACCACCTCATTCGGTGGTCAACAGTTACTAGATGGTAGTTACGGTAGTAAAACTTTCCAAGTAGGCGCTAATGCTAACGAAACCATTAATGTATCACTTTCAAGCGTTGCAGCTGAAAAAATTGGCTCAAACCAATTAAATTTACAAGGTGTTGCAAATACAGGCTTTGGTACTGCCGTAGCGGCTGGCGCTACTGCACCTGCAAACTCAGTCGCTGCGGGTACATATACGATTTCAGGACGTGATGATTCAATAATTAATATTGAAGCAGGTACCACAGCAAAAGATGCCGCAGCTAAAATTAACCAAATGACGGGGACTACCGGCGTTACTGCGCAAGCGCGTACTGAGGCTGTTCTTGATATTGGTGGTGCAGCTACCGTTGCTGATGAAATAGTAAGCTTTGAGCTAAATGGCGAAAAAGTATCGTTTGTGGCCACTGCTAATGTAGACAGCGATGAGCAAGCAATGGCTGAAGCGATAAATGCGCGTACAGATGAGCACGGCGTTACAGCTGTAATTGAAAATGGCGTGCTAACTATCTCTAATAATCAAGGTGAAGACGTCGTAATCGAAGATTTTGAAACGACGGATGCTACAGGTACGCCGGTTGCTGCTACTTTAGCTGTTACCGCAGCTTCATATGATGGTAACCCAGATACCGCAGTAACACTTACCAGTGGTACTGGTACAGACTCAACACGAGTAATGGGAAGTATTCAGCTTAATTCTGCAGAAGTGTTTACTGCTACTGCAGATGATACATCTTTAGCTGCGACTACTAATGAGACCACCAGTAAACTTGAAAATGCAGCTGATATTGATGTGACTACTCAAAAAGGCTCTCAAGATGCGCTTTCAATAATTGATAATGCCATTGCCAATATTGATGAGCAGCGTGCGGGATTAGGTGCGGTACAAAACCGCTTTAGCTTTACAATTAACAACCTTGCAAACATTGAAGAAAATGTAACCGCATCGCGTAGCCGTATTCAAGACACCGATTTTGCAACGGAAACAGCAGAGATGACTAAAAACCAAATACTGCAGCAGGCAGGTACATCAATCCTTTCGCAGGCAAACCAAGTACCACAGGCTGCGATTAGCTTGTTAGGTGGTTAGTAATAAACGCTATTAATAAAACTGATAAAAAAGCACACCTTGATAGGTGTGCTTTTTTGTTTTTTGTCCAAAAATAGCACGCTGTACGTGAATTAAAAACTTTTTTAGGGGGAAGGTGAATTTATTATTTCCTTTAAAATTAGTTGTTTAGGTTTATTTTATTAATAACTTTAAAAATAAATCAAAATAACGCTAAAGATAAATTTTCTCCTGCCGTTAACTTAACCAGTACAGAGCTTGAACATACAATTGTGACAGCTCTTGGTTAAATCTAAACAGTCACATTACGAAAGTAATCAGGAGTTTTATTATGATTTCAGTAAATACAAATGTATCTTCATTAAACGCTCAGCGTAACCTTTCTACTTCAGGCTCTGACCTTGCAACGTCAATGGAGCGTTTATCATCAGGTATGCGCATTAACAGCGCAAAAGATGATGCGGCAGGTCTACAAATTTCAAACCGTTTAACATCGCAAGTAAATGGTTTAGCAGTAGCACAACGTAACGCTAACGATGGTATCTCAATGGCACAAACCGCTGAAGGTGCAATGAGCGAGTCTACAAGTATTTTACAACGTATGCGTGAGCTAGCACTACAATCTGCTAACGGCTCAAACTCTTCAGAAGACCGTGAAGCACTACAAAAAGAAGTGTCTGCATTACAAGTTGAATTAACACGTATTGCAGAAACAACATCATTCGGAGGTCAACAGCTTTTAGATGGTAGTTTTGGTTCTAAGTCTTTTCAAATTGGTGCTAATTCTAACGAAACAATTAATGTTTCACTTTCAAGTGTTGCTGCTGATAAAATTGGCACAAACCAAATAAACCTTCAATCAGCAGCAGCTGGAGGCTTTGGTCAAGCGACTACAGCAGCTGCAACGCTACCAGCAACTAGTGCTGTAGCAGGTAGTACAATTGCTATTTCTGGCCGTGAAGATTCAACAGTAAATATTGCAGCTGGCGCAACCGCAAAAGAAGCGGCTGCGGCAATCAATAGTGCGACAAGTACAACAGGTGTTACAGCGCAAGCAAGAACAGAAGCTAATTTAAGTTTTGCTGTAGCTGCTGCGGCTGATGAAACAGTAAGTTTAGATTTAAACGGAGAAAAACTTTCTTTTGTAGCAACGGGTAATGCTGATGGTGATAATCAAGCTTTGGCTGAGGCAATAAATGCTAAAACAGACGAACACGGTGTTTCAGCTTCTATCGATAACGGTGTGCTGTCTATTTCAAACAACGATGGTGATGACATTACTATTGAGAATGTTACAGATACTGCAGGTACTCCAACTGTTGACATTGCAGTGACACCTCAAGGTTATGATGGTACTGATGGAATAGCAACAAACTTGACTGATGCAACTGGTGCTACGCGAATTACTGGCGGTGTTCAAGTGAATTCATCTGAAGTATTTACTGTAACACCAGGTGATGCGTCTTATGCTCCAGCTGCAGAAACTACAAGTAAACTAGTTGATGTTGATTCAATTGATATTTTATCACAAAAAGATTCACAAGATGCACTAGCAATTATCGATAACGCAATTGCTAACATCGATGCTCAACGAGCTGGTTTAGGTGCGGTTCAAAATCGTTTTGACCACACTATCAGTAACCTTGCTAACATTGAAGAAAACGTATCTGCATCACGTAGCCGTATTCAAGATACAGACTTTGCAACTGAAACAGCAGAGATGACTAAAAACCAAATCTTGCAACAAGCAGGTACGTCAATCTTATCTCAAGCAAATCAGTTACCACAAACAGCACTTAGCTTATTAGGTTAATAAGTTAAACGTTATAGCTTAATGAATAGCTAGCTAGTACATAAAGTCAGTATTAGTTTTAAAACAAGGAGGTGGCTTTAGCTACCTCCTTTTGTGGTTTAAGGGTATAAATTAAGCTATTGTTAGTCTAATAATTATACAAGTTCGGCAGCTCTAGGAGGCGTTATGAACACCATTACTTCAAACGCAGAAGTTACGATAGCATCAACATCTTTAACTGGTGAAGATAAACAAGTAGGGCAGAGTGGATCAACATTGACTCAGCGCGCTGTTGATGACGTAAATAAAATGGATGAACAAGGCTCACAAAACCAGCTAAATAAACAATATACACAACAAAGCTCGGAGGACAATAGTCCGAAAAACCAACAGCTTGAACGTGAGCAGCTTGAAAAAGTGGCGCAGCAATTGCAGGAGTTTATGGGGGAGATGAACCGTACTCTGCAATTTCAAGTTGATGAAGACTCTGGGCGTGATGTAATTAAGATACTTGATAAAACAAGTGGTGATGTAATTAAGCAATACCCTTCGGAAGAAGTATTAAGTTTAGTGTCTAAACTATCTGAGTCTGCAGGTATTTTAATCGACCAAACAGTATAATCGCCGTAGTGTTGATATATTATTAGTTAAGTTTTTTGGGTTTAAAGAGGTGAAGTATGTCTATTTCGTTTAATGGTTTAGGCTCTGGTTTAGCGGTATCAGATATAGTTGATGCGCTAGTTAATGCTGAGCAGGCTCCAGCTGAGGCTCGTTTAAACACTCAAGAAAGTACACTAACTACTGATATTTCTGCTGTAGGTGCTTTAAAGTCTGCGCTACAGCAAGTACAAACAGCAATGGAAGCGCTAGGTGACGCTGATAACTATCAAAAACGTAGTGCATCAGGCAATGATGATTTTATCTCTATCAGTGCTGATGAAGACGCCCAGCCAGGTGGCTATTCTGTAAAGGTTAATAACCTTGCTACAGAGCATAAAATACTATCAGAAGCATTCGATGCTGACGCTGCAGTGGGTGAAGGTACTATGACATTCAGCTCCGGCGAGAATAGCTTTGATATTGAAGTATCAGATACCGCTACCTTAAGTGAAATAAGAGATGCAATTAACGATAGCAGCGATAACGACAGCATAAACGCAACAATAATAACGGATGATACCGGTCAGCATTTAGTGCTGGCAGCTAAAAATAGCGGACTTGAGAACGAGATTAAAGTCGAGGTAACCGATATTGATGGTAATAACACCGACACTAATGGATTGTCTCGTTTAGCATTTGATTCTGCTGGTGTTCAAAACGCCTCTGAAATTATTGCTGCAACCGATGCATCAATTACTATCGATGGCTCCCTCACAGTTAGTAGTTCTTCAAATACGTTTACTGATGTTATAGACGGTATAACAATCACCGCTAAAAAAGCTCAGGGTACTGACGATGATTTAAGTGATATATCGGTAACCGAAAATAATAACAATATCCAATCGGGCTTAAACAATTTTATTTCTAGTTACAATGAATTACTTGAACTTAGTAATAACTTAGGGGCATCAAGCGAAGATGGTGCTGGTGTAATGGCCGGTGATTCGTTACTACGCGGTGTAATGTCTAAATTGCGAGAGCAGATTACCGACTCTGTAGATTTAGGTAATGGCAACTCATTATCACTTTCGCAATTAGGTGTTGAAGCCGATCGTTATGGAGTATTGACGCTTAATACCGAGACTTTAAATGAAAAAATTGATGAAGATGTCGACTTAGTGCAGCAGTTTTTTGTAGGCACTGATGAAGACGAAGGCGGCTTTGCCCAATCGTTTGATGAGTTAATGAGTTTTTATACTGACTCTGACGGCATTATCCAAAACCGTATCGACAGTAAAACAAATCAATTAGAAGATATTGATGAACAGCGTGAAAGCCTGACAAGTAAAATGGAATCGTTATCTGACAGGCTATACGCTCAATACAACGCCATGGATTTATTGGTAGCGAGCTTAAACTCGACAAGTAGTTACGTGCAAGCGCAGCTTGAAAATATGCCTGGTGTGGTGAGTAATAATTCTTAATTTTCCATATCAATTATGAACATAAAAAAACCGTTTAAAAACGGTTTTTTTATGTCTAAATATTGCCTTTAAGATGCCTAGTAAGTTTTAAAACTGCTAGAAGTAGCTATACCGATTTATAAGCCGAGATTGCTTTACCTGTTTTTTTTTGCTTAATTATGGCTTTAGATGATTCATTTTTTACAGCATTTGCCTGCTTGCTAATGTTGTTGATATTGGTTTGCACAGCCACAAGTTGCTCGGCGGTAGGCGGGTTATCGCTTTCGCACCAGCGCTTAAGCTCACTATTTAAAGTATCCATAATAGGGGGAGCTTCATCAGCGTTATTGCTTTGCACTAATAATTCGATTTTGCTGAGCAATTGATTAATATGCTCAGCTTTGCTTGTTTCCTCTAAAGCCATTAGCTTATACCGCAGGATTACGCTGATCGACAGGAATGCTATCCCACCCTTCTTTAATTTCTTTAATAATGCCAGCTACTTCAGAAATAATCTCAATATCATTGTCAACATTTGCTTGCACAAGGCGTCTTTGGCAGTAGTCATAAAGTGCTAATAAATTATTTGAAATACTCGGATCTTGTTCCACTTCTAAATTAAGCGCGTCTTGTAATGCACCTAAGAGTAAAATACAGGCAGAGATGTTTTCGCCTTTTTTTTCTATTTCTTTGCGCTCAATAAACCCTTTAGTAGCGGCCAAGCGGCCAATTATGTTACTAAAAATAAGGTTAATTTGCTCATAGGGCGCCATTTCTGCGATGTTGCTGGCGCGCACTTGAGAATATTTTTTTAATGAAACATGAGCCATGGAAAATCCTAAATAAATATGTAAAATCGTCTGTACGTAACAAAAGCAATATTAATGCCAAGCATATTGCATTTATTTAGTTATCGGCATTGTTGCTTTCAACTTAAGTTAATTATAGTTTATATTTTTGACCTACGTAGATTCATACACTAAGAAAAAACAAGACATGGCATTAGCTTTAAGTATTAAACAACAAAACAATACTTAAGTTTTAATTATTAAGTATTATTGTTTTATAGCGATGTCTATTTTTTGGCGTTTATGTCAAAAAACCGCCGCTATTACTTGCATCCATACAGATCTCGCTTACAATTTAGCTAATAAAATGAATTAGTGAAATTATGGCTCGCTAACTATGATCTTGATTTTAGATAATAATAATAACCGTGCAATAGGATTACATGCATCACTTACCTTTATTGGGGAAGCTGTGCAGTTGCTTGATGAAAATGACTTTGAAGAAGTATGTAGTAAGTATCAACAGCAAGAATGCATTGTTATTTTAGGCGCATTACAAAGCTTAGATCATGAAGGCTTAATTAAACGCTACCCAACCCTGCCTTTTTTACTCATTGGTGAAACACTCAAGCCATTATTAAGCATTGCTAATGTAGTGGGACTAATTTGTGAGCCGTTTAATCACGAAGTAACCACACAGTTATTACACGACTGCCAACAGTACCAACGTATGCTTCCTGGAAGTCACAAGCATCATAAGCCACATAAAACATTTGATGGTTTAGTAGGGGAAACTGACGCGGTTAAAAACGTACGCTTTTTGATAGAGCAAGTGGCTAAAACCGATGCAAACGTGCTTATTTTAGGCGAGTCGGGTACGGGTAAAGAGGTGGTTGCGCGTAATGTACATTTATTATCTAAACGCAATACGGGGCCATTTGTACCAGTAAACTGTGGTGCCATTCCAGGAGAGCTTCTTGAAAGTGAGTTATTCGGCCATGAAAAAGGGGCGTTTACCGGCGCTATTTCTGCACGTAAAGGGCGGTTTGAATTAGCGCAAGGCGGTACGCTGTTTTTAGATGAAATTGGCGACATGCCACTGCAAATGCAAGTTAAGCTACTTCGCGTATTACAAGAGCGTAGCTACGAGCGTGTAGGTGGCACAAAAGCGATTCAAGCAGATGTACGTGTTATTGCCGCTACCCACCGCAACCTTGAGGAAATGATTGAAAAGGGCAGCTTTAGGGAAGATTTATATTACCGTTTAAACGTGTTTCCTATTGAAAACCCGTCACTTAATGAGCGTGCTGACGACATACCTTTATTACTTAAAGAGCTAATGCGCCGTGTTAATGAGCAAAGTGGTACGTCGGCTAAATTTACAGAGCGCGCAGTTGAGAGTCTCAAAGAACATGCTTGGCCTGGTAATATCCGTGAGCTTGCTAATTTAGTGGAACGCATGGTGATTATGTTCCCTGAAAAAGTAGTGGATGTACCCGATTTACCTAATAAATACCGCTACATCGAGGTAGATGCCTACGAGCCTGAATACCCTGAAGAGCTACTTGAAAAAGATGCCTTTAACGATATTTTTAGCTCAGGTTTTAGCGATTATGATAATGAACCAGAGCCTGAATTTAGCCAACAGGGATCTGGCGTATTACCCGAAGAGGGCATTGAACTTAAAGAGTATTTAGCCGAGCTTGAAATAAGCTTAATTACCCAAGCGTTAGAGCGTTTTGATTACGTTGTTGCGCGCGCTGCAGAAATACTAGGTGTAAGGCGTACAACACTTGTCGAAAAAATGAAAAAGTACAATCTGTCACGAGATTAGTAGTATGCAAATGCTGATAGGTTTTTCGTTATTTATTACTCATTTTTGAGGAATTAATTTACGGGCTTTGCCCGTCACGCAAGCAAGCTTGGCGTCTATAAGATAAACGCAAACTTAAACTTTGACGGTAGACGCTGAGCTTGCTCGCGTAAAAAGCGCAGCTTTTAATTACTTAGACCCAAAAAAACGAGGTTAAATGAGAAACCACAGTTAGCTTACACGTTACTGCTCTAAAGCGAAGCGTCTCTTATCCTCTTTGTGAACAGATCACTTTTATGGTAATAAATCACTTATTAACCAAAAGCCTTTATAATTTCTTCTTTTCTAAAACAATCATTACTATGATCGTTTACCATGCCACAGGCCTGCATATGTGCGTACACCGTTGTAGGCCCTAAAAACTTGAAGCCTCGTTTTTTTAAATCTTTTGCAAATGCTTTTGATTCTTCGCTCATTGCAGGAGCGTCTTCATCACTATTTACATTATTAATAATTGGTTTATTGCCCACAAATCGCCATTGATAATGACTAAAGCTGCCAAACTCTTTTTGAATTTCGATAAACCGTTGAGCATTATTAATCGTGGCAGCTATTTTTAATCGGTTACGTACTATGTTCTTATCTTGCATTAACCGCTCTATATCACCGGCTGTAAGGTTAGCCACTTTTTGCACATCAAAGTTGGCAAATGCTTTTTTATACCCTGCACGCTTTTTTAAAATAGTGTACCAACTGAGTCCCGCTTGTGCTGATTCTAGCGTAATAAATTCAAATAATAGTGTGTCGTCATAAAGGGGCACCCCCCATTCTTCATCATGGTATTTCACATAGTCTGGTTTTGTGGTGTCGAGCCACGCACAACGGCATTTATTTTGCTCACTCATTATTATTCCTTTTTTTGTGCGTCATTTTTTTGTTACGCGTTATTGTAAGCTAACTAAATGAAAAATATATAAAATAATTTTGGTATAAATTCTGCATTAAGCCCTGTATCTACATCATTAAGAGATTTGATTATGGCCCTTGCGAGTGTACTTAAACCACAGTTTATTACTGCAAATCAGTATAACCCATGTTTACTTCAAGAAGAGTACATTGGTGAATTAAGTGATTTAAGACAACAAGCAAGTTGGCTGTCGCACTTAGTTGATACCATGCCAGCAGGTGTTGTTGTACTTGATGGCAAAGGCCTTATTGCAAAAGCCAATCAAATCGCGATTGATATGTTAGGCGAGCCGCTCGAAGGAGAGAAATGGTTTAACATTATTCAACGCTCTTTTCGTCCCCACCAAGATGATGGACATGAAGTGTCGCTCAAAGATGGCCGACTTATAAAACTTGATATTACTGCACTTGCGCCAGAGCCTGGCCAGCTTATATTAATGACCGATTTAACAGAAACCCGTCGTTTGCAAAAGCGTGTTGCACATATGCAACGTTTGAGTGCGCTTGGTAAAATGGTGGCATCGCTTGCGCACCAAGTGCGTACACCGCTTTCTGCAGCTATGTTATATGCTGCAAATTTAGGCTCAAAAAAGCTGCCTGAGTCATCGCGTGATAACTTTCAAACCAAGCTTATGTCGCGTTTAAAAGATTTAGAAACCCAAGTTAACGATATGCTGCTTTTTGCTAAAAGTGGTGAGCAGCAAGTGGTTGAGCAAGTGTCTATGCAGCAGCTTTTAAACGAAGTAAAACTAGGTGCTGATGCAATGGTGGCTTTAAATAACAGCGAACTTGCTGTTGAGTTACCAGAGCCAGATATAGAAATCACCGGTAATAAAACTGCGCTGGCCAGCGCTATTCAAAATCTTATTCACAATAGTATTCAAATTATTGGCAGCCAGGCAAAAGTGACCTTAAAAGCACAGCGAGATAGTAGCGAACCTGACACCGTACGTATTAGCGTATGCGATAACGGCCCTGGGGTAGAGCTGAGCCAAATAGAGAAAATTTTTGAACCGTTTTATACCACTAAAAGCCAAGGTACAGGGCTTGGGCTTGCTGTTGTAAGTTCTGTGGCAAATGCGCATCAAGGACGTGTTGAAGTGGTTAATAATGCCAATGGTGGTGCATGTTTTAGTTTATTGCTGCCCATATGCACGGCCTCAACGCAGGAGAAAACAGCATGAGCAATACAATACTGGTAGTTGAAGATGATGCAGGCTTAAGAGAAGCACTCATAGACACGTTAGAAATGTCAGGTATTGCCTGCGTTGCAGCGCAAAGTGCTGAGCAAGCCATGATCCAATTAAAGAAATCTGAGTTTTCATTGGTTGTAAGTGATGTGCAAATGGGCGCGATGAGCGGCCTAGATTTGCTCAGGAGCATTAAGCTTAACTACCCAGAACTCCCCGTATTAATGATGACAGCTTACGCAACGATTGATGATGCCGTAGAGGCAATGCGCTTAGGTGCAATTGATTATATGGCTAAACCATTTGCCCCTGAGGTGCTTTTAAATATGGTTAGCCGCTATTTACCCGAAAAACCAAAAGACACTGATGGCCCAATTGTAGCCGACCCCAGCAGTATTCAACTATTAGAGCTTGCAAGTAAAGTGGCTCGCTCAGATGCAAGTGTAATGGTGCTTGGCCCTAGTGGCTCAGGTAAAGAGGTATTAGCGCGATATATTCACGATAAATCAAACCGATGCGATGCGCCTTTTGTGGCAATTAATTGCGCGGCTATTCCCGAAAATATGCTTGAGGCCACCTTGTTTGGCTATGAAAAAGGCGCCTTTACTGGTGCAATACAAGCGTGCCCAGGTAAATTTGAGCAAGCCCAAGGTGGTACTATATTGCTTGATGAAATAACAGAAATGGACTTAGGGCTGCAAGCTAAACTATTAAGAGTATTACAAGAGCGTGAAGTTGAGCGTTTAGGTGCGCGCAAAACAATTTCACTCGATGTGAGAGTGCTCGCAACCAGTAACCGCGATCTTAAAGAAGCTGTTGCAGATAATAAGTTTAGAGAAGACTTATATTATCGCTTAAATGTATTCCCATTAATGTGGCGACCACTTAGTGAGCGCCCAGGCGATATAATTGTATTGGCTAAGCATTTAATAGAGCGCCATTTAGTTAAAAATAAAGAGCCGTTAGCAACGCTTGATAGCGATGCCGAGCAAAAACTATTGAGCCATACCTGGCCAGGTAATGTGCGCGAACTTGATAATGTAATTCAACGTGCGCTTATTTTGCGAACGGGCAGTGTAATTGGCGAGCAGGCTATTTTTATTGAAAATTTAATGCAAGCGTCAAGCACCACTGCGCCTACTCAGGTTATAGCGCCTGAGCAAGAGAGTACTCCCAGTGACGCATATTATGATGACAAAATAACGCCTGTAGAGGCGAGTAGCTCACTGCCGAGCGTAGATACTGGCAGCTATAAAGATGAGCTAAAAGATAAAGAGCATAAAATAATTTTAGAAACCCTCGCCCGTTGCCAAGGCAAACGTAAAGATGTTGCACAAACACTTGGCATCAGCCCGCGTACTTTACGTTATAAACTCGCACAAATGCGCGATTTAGGTATTTCACTACCCGCATAAACTAACTCTCCCTTCTGTACATAACCCTAAACTAACCACGCTTAGTTTAGGGTTGTCAAATCTCTGACTCTTAAAAATAATAGTTAACTGTATGTTATTAAAGGTTTATTTTTATGGCACGATTTGTGCTTTAATCCCTTTATGAACGTTAACTGCATTTGCCAGAGAAAATTATGAAAATTCAAAACAGCGCGTTATTCCAAGAAATGCAATCAATGGCCTTAGAAGCAGGCCATACAAATCAAATTAATAAGCTACCCACGCAAGCTCAGCCAACGTCATCGGCTCAATTTGGTGACTTACTAAGCGATGCATTAAATACGGTTAATGGCCTACAACAAGATGCGAAACAAAAAGTCGTGGCTGTTGAAATGGGTGACAGAAGTGTATCGCTTGCTGAGGCAATGATTGCTTCGCAAAAATCATCAGTGGCATTTGAGGCTACAGTACAAGTAAGAAATAAACTTGTTGAGTCATACCAAGAAATTATGAACATGCCTGTTTAAGTAGGTAGTGGAGAATTATTGTGGCGCAATCTAATCAATCAACAGATCTTGCTCTTGCTGGCGGCGGTATTGACCAAAGTGAAGACAACGAGCAACAAGAACAAAAGTCGGGCTACTTAAGCGCCTTAAATGGGGTTGATGTGCTTCGCCAAGTCACCCTAATTATTGCGCTGGCTATTTGTTTAGCTATTGCCATATTTGTGATTATTTGGGCGCGCCAACCCGATATGCGTCCGCTTGGCAAAATGCCTACAGAAGAGCTGATCCAAACACTTGATTTTTTAGATGCACAAAAAATTGACTACGAGCTAGACGGCAACGTTATTTCGGTTGATGAAAGCGAGTATCAAAACATTAAATTATTAATGGCGCGTGAAGGCTTAGAGCAAGGTCCTACCTCAGGCACCGATATCATAATGCAAGATATGGGTTTTGGTGTGAGCCAACGGCTCGAGCGTGAGCGCTTAAAACATGGCCGCGAGCAACAACTTGCCCGCACCATAGAAGAATTAAACAACGTTACTCGCGCTAAAGTTTTATTAGCCATCCCAAAAGAAAACGTATTCGCACGCAGAGAGAAAAAGCCATCAGCCACAGTGGTATTGACTCTTAAACGTGGCCGTACGCTTGATGGTGAAGAGATTGATTCAGTCGTTGATATGATTGCCTCTGCAGTACAAGGTCTCGAGCCAGCACGTGTGACAGTAACAGATCAAAACGGCCGTCTACTTAATTCTGGCTCACAAGACTCATTGGCAGCACGCTCTCGTAAAGAGTACGACATTGAAAGAAAGCGTGAGCAAGAGTATTTAGAAAAAATAGACAGTATTCTTATTCCTGTGGTTGGCTTGGGTAACTACACGGCGCAAGTTGATTTAAATATGGACTTTAGCTCAGTAGAGGAAACACAAAAACGCTACAACCCAGATTTACCAGCAGTCAGAAGCGAAACCACATTTGAAGAAAACAACATAGGTGGCTTAGCAGTAGGTATTCCTGGGGCACTGACTAATCAGCCCCCTATGAATTCAACTATTCCAGAAGTGGCAGGCCAAGGTAATGCGGGTACGGCAACCAATCCAAGCCGTGTGCATAAAGAGGCTACGCGTAATTTTGAGCTAGACACCACCATTTCGCATAAGCGTCAACAAACAGGGGTTATTCGCAGAATTAGCGTATCGGTAGCTGTTGATTATGTGCCCAAAGTAGGTGAAAACGGCGAAACAACCATGGCACCGCGCTCAGTAGAAGCTTTGTCAAATATACGTCGCCTATTACAAGGTGGGGTGGGTTTTGATATGCAACGTGGCGATGCATTAGAAGTGGTAACCGTACCATTTGTGCGTGAAGCAGTTGATTTAGACTTAGAAGTACCGCTGTGGGAACAAGATTGGTTTATGAAAATCATCCGCCTTGTGCTTGGCGCCTTAGTTATTATTGTATTAATTATGGCGGTTGTTAAGCCTATGCTTAAGCGCTTGATCTACCCAGATGATACGCTTGAAGAGTACGACGAAGATGCATTAAGCTCAGGGGTTGATATTGGCGATAGCACGCTAGATATGCTAAATAAAGACTTTGATTCTGCTGCTGTTGGTTTCTCAAGTGATGGTACACTGCAGCTGCCAGACTTACATGGCGACGAAGATTTGCTTAAAGCGGTAAGAGCACTTGTAGCGAACGAACCGGAACTCTCATCACAAGTAGTGAAAGCGTGGTTAACAGAAGATGACTGATCAAGAACAAAAACAACTCCCGCCAGCATTTGATGTTGACAAGTTAGATGGCGTAGATAAAGCCGCGATTCTTTTATTGAGCTTATCTGAAGAAGACGCAGCGCAAATCCTAAAGCACTTAGAGCCTAAGCAAGTGCAAAAGGTAGGTATGGCTATGGCTGCGTTAGATGACTTATCGCAATCTAAAATTAGCGCAGTTCATAATTTATTTATAGAGCAAATACAAAGCTTTAGTACTATTGGCTTCCAGTCAGAAGATTTTATTAAAAAGGCGCTTACCGCCGCATTAGGTGAAGATAAAGCAGCTAGTTTAATAGACCAAATTGTAATGGGCTCGGGGGCTAAAGGGTTAGATTCACTTAAATGGATGGACTCAAAGCAAGTTGCTAATATTATTCGTAATGAACACCCGCAAATTCAAACCATTGTTTTATCGTATTTAGAGCCAGAGCAATCGGCAGAAATCCTAGCGCAATTTCCTGAAAAAGTGCGCCTAGATTTAACCATGCGTATTGCAAACCTTGAAGAAGTGCAACCTGCAGCCTTACAAGAACTTAACGAGATTATGGAAAAACAATTTGCCGGCCAAGCAGGTGCACAAGCCGCTAAAATGGGTGGCTTAAAAGCTGCGGCAGATATTATGAACTACCTAGATACAAATGTTGAAGGGCAGTTGATGGACTCTATTCGTGAACACGATGAAGAAATGTCTCAGCAAATTCAAGATCTTATGTTTGTATTCGAAAACCTTATGGATGTGGATGACCGCGGTATTCAAGCCATACTACGTGAAGTACAGCAAGACGTACTCATGAAAGCAATTAAAGGCACTGACGAAGCGCTTAAAGATAAAATTTTGGGTAATATGTCTAAACGTGCTGCCGAAATGCTTGCCGATGACTTAGAAGCCATGGCACCAGTTAGAATAAGTGAAGTAGAAGCGGCCCAAAAAGAAGTGCTTTCAACAGCAAGGCGTTTATCTGACTCGGGTGAGATTCAATTAGGCGGCGGTGGCGGCGAGGAGTTCCTGTAAGCTATGTCTAAATTAAAAGGCCGTCCTTTGCATGCAGATGAAGCTGATGAGCTTTTAAAAAACTGGCCAATACCTGATGTCGCGCCTGATGAACGCAGTTTTGGCAATCGTTCAACGGCTTTTGGTACACCGCTTTCTGATTTGTATAAAAAAGAAGTTGAAGAAGAAGCAGTAGAAGACACTCAGCCGCAGGAGCCTGAGCTGCCTTCGCTAACTATGGCGGAGCTTGAGCGCATTAGGCAAGATGCTTATGAGGAAGGCTTAAAGCAAGGGCACGAACAAGGCTATATAGATGGCTTTGAAAAAGGCGTTGGTGAAGGTAAAGAAGCAGGTTACAAAGAAGGGGTAGAGCTTGGTAAAACACAAGGCCAAGAAGATGTTAAGCCCTTAATAGAAGAGCAGTTAACCAGCTTGCGTAGTATTATCGATAACCTCAGCGCTCCGCTTGATAAAGTGGACGAAGTGGCAGAAAAGCACTTAGTGCAATTAGCGGTTCTGTTGGCTGAAGCTATAACCTATCAAGAAATAAAAACATCGCCCGATGTTATATTACATACACTTAAAAAAAGCATAGATGCACTCAATACTGAACAAGAAAAAGTTCGCGTGCATTTAAATCCGGACGATTTAGAGCTGGTAAAGCAAAGCTACGGTGAACAAACCATAGCAGAGAATAATTGGCAGCTCATTGCAGAGCCAACCCTTGAGCGCGGCGGTTGCGAAGTAAAAACGTCACAATCATCTTTAGATATGACCCTAAAAACCCGCGTCAAAGAAACGTTGGATAGCTTTTTGCATAATAGCGGTATCTAATCTTTTTTGTGGCGTGTTATGGCAGCTCAACGTGCACCTCTAAGCGAACGCTTAAATCAATACCAACAACATATTGCAGCGTTTAAACCTGCTGTAGCGGGTATTTTAACCCGAGTAGTCGGTTTAACCCTTGAAGCGAAAGGGCTACGTGCGCCTGTAGGCAGCCAATGCAAAATAGAAACTATGTCGGGCTTTGTGGATGCCGAGGTGGTAGGCTTTAGTGAGCAAACTCTATATTTAATGCCTAATGACCACATTTCCGGTGTGTTACCTGGTGCACGTGTTATTCCACAAGTAAATGATACAGGTTTACCCGTTGGTATGAGCTTACTGGGCCGTGTAGTGGATGGCTTAGGCCGCCCGCTTGACGGACTGGGAAAAATTAACGCAGAGCACTATTTAAAGTTTGCACAAAACCCTATAAACCCCCTCGCGAGAAGACCAATTAGCCAACCTATGGATGTAGGTGTACGGGCAATAAACTCAGTGATTACTGTAGGGCAAGGCCAGCGTATGGGATTATTTGCAGGCTCTGGTGTAGGTAAGTCAGTACTCTTAGGTATGATGACCCGTGGCAGTGAAGCCGATGTTATTGTGGTTGGCCTAGTGGGAGAGCGTGGCCGTGAGGTAAAAGAGTTTATTGAAGAAATATTAGGTGTAGAAGGGCGCAAACGCTCTGTTGTGGTAGCCGCTCCTGCTGATGCATCGCCTCTTATGCGCTTAAAAGGTTGTGAAAGTGCAGTCACCATTGCTGAGTATTTTCGTGATCAAGGCTTAAATGTATTGTTACTGCTTGATTCTGTAACCCGGTACGCCATGGCGCAACGTGAAATAGCGCTTGCGGTGGGCGAGCCCCCTGCTACAAAAGGCTATCCGCCTTCTGTATTTGCCAAATTACCGGCGCTGGTGGAACGAGCGGGAAATGGCGGCGAAGGGCAAGGGTCTATCACTGCGTTTTTTACTGTGCTCAGTGAAGGCGATGATATGCAAGACCCTATAGCCGATGCAGCACGTGCTATTTTAGATGGGCATATTGTACTTTCGCGTGACTTAGCCGATAGCGGTCACTATCCTGCAATAGACATCGAAAAATCAATTTCTCGTGTTATGCCGCAAGTGGTATCTGAGCCGCACATGCAGCAGGCCCGCGTATTAAAACAAGTGTATTCAATGTATCAGCAAAATAAAGATATGATCACCTTAGGTGCGTATCAAAAAGGGGCTGATCAAATGCTTGACCAAGCTATTAATATGATGCCGCGCGTTAATGCATTTTTACAGCAAGGTATGCGTGATGTAATAAGCTATGACGATGGTTTACACGGCCTAGCTCAATTACTAGGACAAGCATAATGGCAAAAAACAAGCTCGATTTACTGCTTAAGCTCGAAAACGACAAAGAAGAAAACCTGCGCATGAGCTACTTACAAGCCAATCAAAATTTACAAGCTAACCAACAAAAGCTGCAAGGGTTAAACAACTTTAGATTAGAATACTCTCAGCAATTACATGTGAAAGGAAAGTCCGGTTTATCAAGCGCGGGCTTTGGCCAGTACCATGCCTTTATAGCAAAAATTGAAGATGCAATTCGCCAGCAAGCCAGTACGGTAAATACTGCTAAGCAAGTTGTATCACAGCGTAAAGCTTTGTGGTTAAAGCAGCAGGTAAAAGCAAAAGCCGTGGCAAAACTAATTGAAAAACAAAACCTAAAAGCGGCGGCGTTAATGGCAAAAAGTGAGCAAAAAATGCTGGACGAGTTTTCTGCTAATCAATTTTTTCAGCGCCGTAGAAGTTTATAACTCTGGCGCGTTTATTGCTTTATTGGTAGGTGGTAATTAATTTTGGCAAAGTGCGGTGGCAACTTGCCGCAGTGCTGTGTAGGTGAATTATGGCAATAAACGATATTTCAATGTTGGCAACAGCTGAAAAAGACTCTTTTTTAGCATTTAAAGACAATAACTTACCTGCAGGTAACGAATCTGGTGTTGCTTTTTTAAGCCAGCTACAAGATGCAGACAAACCCTTTGTGTTGCCTGCTAATTCTGAGGCTCCTAACCAAACAGGTGCTTTATTGCCATCTGATGATAAGCAGCTAGCCAATGGCAAAAAACCGACAGATTCATCGAGTGATGACACACAAGATACGCTATTATCTGGCGACAGCGTTTTAGCACAAATAAACTCCTCGCAAGTGATTGACGTAAGTGTAAAAAAACACGGCAGTAGCGATAGTGACTTTAGCGAATTAAGTGCACAAAAGAGTGATAAAAGTGTTAGCTTTTTAGCTTCGCAATTAGGTGAAACTAATGAAACCGACGCCATAACGACTAAAGCCGATGATACTCTTTTAACTGATAATGATAGCAACGGCAAAAAAGGCGCGTTTACAAACGCTGAGCTTGAACCTAAAGCGACTAAGCAAAGCGCTGTAGAAAATTTAGCCCCATCGTTAAAAAATGAGAGCCTAGCAAGTAGTGCTGCTAAAAACCCAGTAGCAGAAGCAGTGCAAACACAAATCAATAAAACTAATAGCAACGCGGCTATTGTAAATAGTGACGGTGAAGGTGCTGAAAATACAAAAGCGCCAGGCACTGCGTCAAATGCTGAAGGTGCGCTGCCTATAAGCGATGCAGACATAGAGCAATTAGCCAAAGAACTGACTCGTACATCTACGCAGTCAGAGCTATCAACGACATCTAAAGTACTGAACTCATTAAGCGAAGCGCAACGTGCACAGTTAAACGAGCAAGTTAAAAACTCATTTACTGAAACCACGCCAAGTGAAGGTGATGATCGCGCAAGCGCCATTAAACAATTACTTACAGAGTTTGTCGTACAAAACGAAAAACAGACAAGCACGCGCAGTGAGCTAATTCAATCTCAGTTAAAAAGCTTAAATAGCGATGAAAAGCAGGCACTACTTAGTCAATTAAAAAGCTATGTGAGTAACGAGCAACCGACAGGTGATACGCTCAAAAAAGTAAATGAAACAATAAGTAACTTACAAACTATGCTTGATACGCAGCTTAGTGAGAGCAAAGCGCAAAGTGTCTCAAGCTCTGCAAATGCGGCTTTAAATGCACAGCAAGCTAGTAATGCTGCAATAAATGCGAGTACACCGCAAAATAAAGCCATGATTAATGCTGAACCCCCTTCTAGTATTGAACAAGACGCTGTAACTCCAGAAGAGTTAAACACCTTAGAAGCCGAGCAGGAAAGCTTACTTAAAGAGGCTAAAACAAGTACTGGTTTGCCCCGTGTAGCCCAGGTGTTTACGCTGATAACCGATGCAATGAATAACACGCAGGCACAAATAAATGCTCAGTACGACAGCGCTCGTTATGAGCAGTCTATTTTAGAGAGCCAAGCTATACAGTCGCAGCAATTACAAAGTAGTAACGCGCAAATTAAGCAGGTGAATATAGATGCAAGTATGATGCAGGCTATTAATATTGTTAAAAGTGATGCAGCTAAAATGCTTCAAGAGCGTGTATCTTCAATGTTAAGTATTAGCAATAAAGAAGCTGAAATTCGCTTAGATCCACCAGAAATGGGTAGTATGCAAATTCGTATCAGAAGTGATGCTGAGCAAGCACAAATAAATTTTGTGGTGCAAAATCAGCAAGCTAAAGAAGCACTCGAACAATCAATGCCGCGTTTACGTGAAATGTTAGCCGAGCAGGGCATTGATTTAGGTGAAAGCTCTATTTCTTATGGGCAATCAGGTAATGAGCAAAGCGATGAAGGCGAGGGGCACTCGCAAGGTCAATCGGCTAATAAAAATACACAGCACGATAAAAATGATGAGCAAGATGGGGGTAACCCACAAAGTTCTCGACAACAAACTTCATCATCAATAGATTACTATGCATAAGTACTGCTATTATAATAACTAAAACAAGCAAGTACCTTTGCTAAAAAAGGAATCACAATGGCCGAAGAAACAAGTTTAGAAATAGAAGAAACCGGTAAAAGCAAAAAAAAGCTGATCATAATCATAGTGGCAGTGCTGCTTGTTGTTGGCGGTGGTGCTGGCTATTTTTTTATGGCGGGCGATGATGCACCCGTTGAAACATTAGATGAAGAGACAACCACCGCGGCGCAAAGCGACTCGGCCGCTCCTTCAGGCTCTTCAGCTGAAATGGGCAGTGCTTTGTATGTTGCTATGCCAAGACCCTTCGTATTTAATGTACCTGGGTCAAGCAGAGATAGAATTGTACAAATTAAAGTGCAGTTACTTGTGCGTGGCGATGTAAATGAAGAAACCGCTAAAAAGCACATCCCTTTAATTGAAGGCACCTTATTAAGCGTGTTTTCAACCACCACCGCTGATGAGCTCAGCACAAGTGCTGGTAAAGAAACACTGCGCTTTACAGCGCTTGAAAAAGTGCAAGCCGCACTGAATGATGTTGAAGGCACGAAAGTAATTGAGCGGGTATTATTTACCGGCTTTGTGATGCAATAAGGGGCTAGCGTGAGCGATTTATTATCCCAAGACGAAATTGATGCACTCTTACACGGCGTTGATGAAGTCGAAGAGGAAGATATACACGAAGGTGAAGACAGCGAAGGTAGTACACTACAGTACGACTTTTCTTCGCAAGATCGGATCGTGCGTGGTCGCATGCCGACCCTGGAAATTGTTAACGAGCGGTTTGCTCGTCATATGCGAATAAGCTTATTTAACATGATGCGCCGCACCGCAGAGGTGTCGATTAATGGCGTACAAATGATTAAATTTGGCGAATATATCCATACCTTATTTGTGCCAACAAGTTTAAATATGGTGCGTTTTAGACCGCTAAAAGGCACTGGCCTCATTACCATGGAAGCACGACTTGTGTTTATTTTGGTAGATAACTTTTTTGGTGGTGATGGACGTTACCATGCAAAAATTGAAGGCCGCGAATTTACCCCTACCGAACGCCGAATTGTGCAAATGCTACTAAAAATTATCTTTGAAGATTACAAAGAAGCATGGGCGCCAGTTATGGACGTATCGTTTGAATACCTCGATTCTGAAGTAAACCCAGCAATGGCTAATATTGTGAGCCCTACTGAGGTTGTGGTTATTAGCTCTTTCCATATTGAATTAGATGGCGGTGGTGGCGATTTTCACATTGCACTACCGTACTCAATGCTTGAGCCAATTAGAGAGCTGCTTGATGCGGGTGTGCAATCGGATACAGAAGATACCGACTTGCGTTGGAGCAAAGCGTTACGTGATGAAATTATGGATGTTGAAGTTGATTTATCAACACAGCTTCTTGAGGTTGACTTGTCGCTCAAGCAGATAATGGAACTTAAAGCGGGCGATATTATTCCGGTAGAAATGCCAGAGCATATTACGGTATTTGTTGAAGAGTTACCTACATTTAGAGCTAAAATGGGTCGCTCTCGCGATAACGTTGCGCTGCAAATTAGTGAAAAAATTAAACGTCCTGATTCAGTTAAATCTGAGCTGCATGTATTTACCAAAGGCGGCAAGAAAATTGATTCAGATGCAGAATTAGCAGAACTAGAAGATGATCTACACCTTTCTGACGGTGTAGACTTAGACTGGTAATTGATTAAAAGGTTAAAAGTATGAGCGATGATCAAGACACAATGGACGAATGGGCAGCAGCCCTAGCTGAAGCCGAAGGCGGTGATGATGGCGCAGAGGCGCAAGTTGCCGAGCTTGATGAGTTAAGTGATGATAAACATGAACTTAGCGGCGACGAAAAACGCAAACTCGATACAATTTTAGATATTCCTGTAACAATTTCTATGGAAGTAGGGCGTTCTAAAATAAATATCCGTAATTTATTGCAGCTAAACCAAGGCTCTGTTGTTGAGCTAGACCGCGTAGCCGGTGAACCATTAGACGTACTGGTAAATGGTACGCTCATTGCCCATGGCGAAGTGGTTGTAGTAAACGATAAGTTTGGTATTCGTTTAACGGACGTTATTAGCCAGGTAGAGCGGATCAAAAAATTACGATGAATACACTTGTAGCTCTAACCAGCTCAGTATTTACCAAAGCAGACGCCGTAACGCCTACGGCCGATATTTTGTCTATGGTGCTGTCGTTGATAATGGTGCTAGTACTGATTGTGGTGCTGGCATTTTTTGTTAAAAAGCTTAATCCAAACTTAGCCAATAGCGACGAGTTTAAAGTAGTGCGAAGTTTACCACTTGGCTCGCGAGAGCGGTTAATGGTGGTTGAAATAGATAATGCACAGCATTTATTAGGGGTGACCCCACACAGCATTAACTACTTACATAAACTTGAAACGCCGTTAAGTGAAAAAGAGTTGCCAGAACTTGCTAAGCGATTTAGCAAACTACTTAACCCGCAAACGAATCAAAGTAAAAAGAATTAACCCTATGATAAAGTGGCTGCTGATTATTTTAGCTGTGTTATTTGTGCCTGCCGCCAGCAGTGCACAGGGCATAGACGCACTAACCATTACAACTAATGCCGACGGGACGCAAGATTACTCAGTAACCTTGCAAGTACTGGCAATTATGACGGCATTGAGCTTTATTCCTGCCGCCATCATTATGATGACTTCATTTACTCGTATTATTGTTGTATTGGCCATTTTGCGCCAAGCTATTGGTTTACAATCAACACCTTCAAACCAAGTTTTATTGGGTATGTCGCTATTTTTAAGTATTTTTATTATGGCGCCTATTTATCAGCAAGTTAATGAGCGTGCGATAGAGCCTTACTTAAATGAGCAAGTTACTTCGGTACAAGCATTAGAGCTTGCAAAAGAGCCTATGAAAGCCTTTATGCTCTCGCAGGTACGATTAAAAGATTTAGAAACATTTGCCAAAATAGCAGGCTATGAGCAGCTTGATTCACCAGAAGCGACGCCGCTAATAGTGTTAATACCTGCGTTTGTGACCAGTGAACTGCAAACTGCGTTTATTATTGGTTTTATGTTTTTTATTCCTTTTTTAATTGTGGATTTAGTGGTGGCCTCAGTACTAATGGCCATGGGTATGATGATGCTCTCGCCCATGATAGTGTCTTTGCCTTTTAAAATAATGTTATTTGTACTGGTTGACGGCTGGAGCCTTGTAATGGGCACACTTGCTAAAAGCTTTGGTTTAGGGACATAAACCATGTTTTACATTCGCACTTTTAAACACTAGGGGTACAACATGGAACCGGAAATTTTTGTTGATATTCTCAGTGATGCACTGTTTTTAGTAATTAAGCTGGTGTCTGCTATTGTGGTACCAGGTTTGCTAGTAGGGTTAGTGGTGGCGGTGTTTCAGGCGGCAACCTCCATTAACGAACAAACCTTAAGCTTTTTACCGCGTTTATTAATTACCATAGGGGCACTTATTGTTGGCGGACACTGGCTAACCCAAGAGCTAATGGACTTTTTTAACCGCCTAGTATTACTCATTCCTGAAATTGCAGGCTAACTGTGGAATTTCCTTTTTCTGTTGTTATTCAATGGTTAAGTGATTTCTTACTGCCTCTAGTTCGCATCAGCTCAATGATCATGATTATGGCGGGCTTAGGCGCACAAAACGTACCTACACGCATTAAGATGGGGTTAGCGGTAGTGGTTACGTTTTTAGTTGTGCCTGCGCTGCCCCCTGCAACATTTACTAACTTATTTTCTTTTGAAATGGTGCTGGTGGTCATTCAGCAAATGTTGATAGGTGTTGCGATAGGGTTTGCCTCTACACTTATGCTAAATACTTTTGTGCTTGCTGGACAAATACTAGCAATGCAAACCGGTTTGGGCTTTGCTTCCGTTATTGACCCCTCAAATGGTGCAAGTGTGCCCGCAGTTGGCCAGTTTTATTTAATTTTAGCGACCTTGTTATTTTTTGTTTTTAATGGTCATTTAATGATGATTCAAATGGTTGTACATAGCTTTGAAGTACTTCCAATAAACGGCGATTGGTGGGCTGTTGATCATTACTGGGACATAGTAACTTGGGGCAGCTGGATGTTTACCACAGCACTAGTATTGGCTTTAGCGCCTCTTACTGCCATGCTCATCATTAATATTTCATTCGGTATTATGACGCGTGCAGCACCACAGTTAAATATTTTCTCAATAGGTTTCCCGTTCACATTAGTTGCCGGTTTGATGATTATTTGGGCTACCTTGGGCAATTTTGTTACCCAGTTTGAATTTCAATGGTTAAAAATGATTGAGCTTATGTGCAGCCTAGTTGGCTGTACGGTGTAGGAGGGGCGATGGCTGAAGATTCAGGACAAGAAAAAACAGAAGAACCCACCTCCAAAAAGCTCGAAGACGCTAAAAAGAAAGGGCAAATAGCGCGTTCAAAAGAGCTAGGTACTATGTTTGTACTTATTTTTTCTGCCATTTCGTTATTGTTGTATGGCCCAGAGATAGGCAAAGGTTTGTACAATATAATGGGGAGAATGCTGTCTTTAAATCGTACTGAGACTTACGATACCACTAAAATGTTTGCAGTGTGGAGTGAGGTGGCCAGTGCGCTGCTGTTTCCTATGGCGATGTTTGTTTTAATTATTGTTATTGCGGCCTTTATTGGTAATACCTTACTCGGCGGCTTTAATTTTAGCTGGGAAGCTGCAGCACCTAAGCCTAGTAAAATGTCGCCAATGAAAGGCTTTAAACGCATGTTTGGCCCTCAAGCCGCGATAGAGCTGGTAAAATCCATATTAAAGTTTTCGCTGGTGGCTATTTTTGCGGTGTTTTTAATTCAAACTTTTTTTGATGAGATTTTACATTTAAGTATTGAAAGTGCACCGAGCAATATAATTCATGCTCTTGAAATACTCTCATGGATGTTTTTAGGCTTGTCGTGCACTTTGGTGATTATTGCCGCAATAGATGCTCCTTATCAAAGTTATAACCACAACAAACAACTTAAAATGACCATGCAGGAGATCAAAGACGAGTACAAAAACTCAGAAGGTGATCCGCAAATTAAAGCGCGCATTAGACAAACACAAAGGCAAATGTCGCAGCGAAGAATGATGCAAGATGTCCCCGATGCCGACGTAATTGTAACCAACCCTACCCACTATTCTGTAGCGTTAAAATACGATACTGAGCGTGCAGGTGCGCCAATTGTACTTGCCAAAGGGATAGATGAAATGGCTATGCAGATTCGTAAAATAGCCAAAGGTAACGAAGTACCGATTGTAGAATCCCCAATGCTTACGCGGGCACTTTACCATACCGCTGAAGTGGGCCAGCAAATACCTGATCAATTATTTACGGCGGTAGCACAGGTTTTAGCTTATGTATTTCAGCTTAAACGCTTTAAAAAAGGACGTGGTAAACGACCTATTCCGCTTAAGTCTAAACTGCCTATACCCGATGACTTCAAATATGATTAGAGTGTGTTGAGCTAACTACACTTTAAGGGGGCGCCTTGGTAAACACCAACACGCCACTGCAAATTCAAACCAAAATGCCAATACGCTCTTGTCTCTAACCAGCTTTAAAATTTACATCAATAATCAATGAATCTATTGATGGCTCTATACTTGGAATAGTTATTGCAATTTCAGGCCAGTGTCAATTTATTGAATTGTAGAGTTATGGATTTTAAAGCGGTATTACAACAACTTAACAAAGACAAAAAAGAGTATGCCAAAGGCGTAGGCACACCGCTATTAGTACTTGCAGCGCTGGGTATGGTTATTTTACCGTTGCCACCATTTCTTCTTGATATCTTATTTTCATTTAATATTGCCCTTGCTTTGGTTGTTTTACTGGTGACAGTTTACACCATGAAACCGCTCGAATTTGGCATGTTTCCCGCGGTATTGTTAATCGCTACTATAATGCGTTTAGCCCTCAACGTTGCCAGTACGCGAGTTGTGCTTCTTGAGGGGCATAACGGGGGGGATGCCGCTGGTAAAGTAATTGAAGCATTTGGCTCAGTGGTAATTGGCGGGAACTACGCGGTTGGTTTAGTGGTGTTTTTAATCCTTATCATCATAAACTTTGTTGTAATAACCAAAGGTGCTGGGCGTATCTCGGAAGTATCAGCTCGTTTCACGCTAGATGCTATGCCGGGTAAACAAATGGCGATAGATGCCGACTTAAACGCTGGCTTTATTAGTGCAGAGCAAGCACGTGAGCGCCGTAGCGAAGTAACCCGAGAAGCTGACTTTTATGGCTCTATGGATGGGGCGAGCAAGTTTGTAAAAGGCGATGCCATTGCCGGTATCGTGATATTAATTATTAATATTGTTGGCGGTTTATTTGTGGGCATGATACAGCATGACTTGAGCTTTAGCCGCGCAATGGAGGTGTATACTTTACTTACCATAGGTGACGGCCTTGTTGCGCAGCTTCCTTCATTACTGCTCTCTATTGGTACTGCTATTGTTGTTACCCGCCAAAATGAATCGCATAACATGGGTGAACAATTTAAAACCCAGTTAGGTAACGAAAAATCTTTATTTATTGCCTCAGGCATTTTGATCATTATGGGTTTAGTCCCGGGTATGCCTCACATTGCCTTTTTAAGTTTAGGGGCATTACTTGGCTACTTAGCTTACTTTACGCAACAACAAAAACTAAAAGCCGCCGCGTTAGCAGAGCAAGAAGCACAAAGTGGTGCTGCACCCGGTACTGGTGTAGCGAATAAACAAGAACAAAAAGAGCTTGGCTGGGACGATGTACAACAAATAGATGTAATAGGTTTAGAAGTTGGTTACAGACTTATTCCACTGGTTGATCAATCTCAAGGTGGTGAGCTGCTTAACCGCATTAAAGGAGTGCGTAAAAAGTTATCTCAAGAGCTTGGTTTTTTGGTGCCACCTGTGCATATACGCGATAACCTAGAATTAGACCCTAATGCATACCGCATCACCATGATGGGTGTTTCAAGTGGTGAAGGCGAGCTTAAACATGGCGATGAACTGGCCATCAACCCTGGACAAGTCTTTGGTCCTATTAAAGGGGTTGAAACCAAAGATCCTGCGTTTGGCTTAGATGCGGTATGGATAAAGCCAGATCAAAAAGACGAAGCACAATCACTTGGTTATACCGTGGTTGACTCAGCCACTGTAGTAGCCACTCACATTAGCCAATTACTAACAAACAGTGCTGCATTATTGCTAGGCCATGAGGAGGTTCAAAACCTACTTGATATGCTAGCTAAAAGTCATCCACGTTTAGTCGAAGGCCTAGTGCCAGAAGTGCTACCACTGACAACTGTTGTAAAAGTGCTGCAAAATTTATTAAACGAAGGTGTGGCTATTCGTGATATGCGCTCTATTGTTCAAACCCTTGTAGAGTACGGCCCACGTAGCCAAGATGCCGATGTTTTAACCGCTGCAGTGCGTATTTCGCTGCGCCGTTTAATCGTACAAGACGCTGTGGGCATGTCATCAGAAATCCCTGTCATAACCTTGGCGCCTGAGTTGGAACAAATGTTGCATCAGTCATTACAAAATGCAGGCGACGAAGGTGCCGGAATAGAACCAAGCCTTGCTGAGCGACTTCAAACATCATTAAACGAAGCGCATCAGAATCAAGAAATGGCCGGAGAACCTTCAATATTGCTAACGTCAGGAATGTTACGCACTGTGTTATCTCGTTTTGTTAAGTACACCATACCGGGTTTAAGGGTGATGTCTTATCAAGAGGTACCAGATGAAAGACAGATCAAGATTGTCAGCTCAGTAGGCCAACAATAAAGATTTTAACAGGGGTTGAACCATGAAGATTAAACGTTTTTTTGCTAAAGATATGCGCACCGCACTGAAAGAAGTTAAAGATGAGTTAGGTGTTGATGCCGTTATTATGTCGAACAAAAAACTCGCTAATGGTGTAGAAATTGTTGCCGCAGTAGATTATGACAAAGCAGCCCCTAAAGCCGCAGCGCAACCACAGGCAGCGCCAGCTCCTCAAAGAGCTGTTCAACAAAACGCTCATAACTTTGTAAAGCCAGAGCCGCAGCGTGCGCAACCTGAGCCACAAGCAGCTGTCGCCGATAGCTTACAAGCGTTATTAGAGCGTCAGTCGCCGCGTCCTCGCTCTCCTGAGCTTGCTTCTATGTTTTCGCAATCAGGTATTGATACATCTGAGCATTATCAAGAGCCAGCACAGCCACGTACTACAAATATGTTTGCACGCGAAAATGAAGCGCCAAAACGCATGCAAACCCAAGCTGACAGCTTAGGCTTTGATGACCTAGATCAAGATTTTGACGAGCTAGATACGCCGGTTGCACCGCGTAGCCAAGCTAATAATAACGAAAGCGCTCAAATGAGCGCAATGCGTGATGAAATGAACGCAATTCGCCAGTTACTAGAGCACCAAGTATCGGGTTTAATGCAGCAAGATATGGCGCGTCGCGACCCAACACGTGCATGCATGATTGATCGGTTAGTTGGCATGGGGATAGATAAAGACGTTGCAGAGCAAATGGCGTGTTTTATTCCTGATGACGTATCCCGCCAGCAAGGTTGGAAGGCATTATTACAAATGGTTGAAGATCAAATGCAGACCACCAATAATGAAATTCTTCGCCAAGGTGGTGTGTACGCACTTGTAGGGCCTACTGGTGTCGGTAAAACAACCACAGTTGCTAAACTTGCAGCATTAGGGGCACAAAAATATGGCGCCGACAAAGTCGCCCTTATAACGACAGATACTTACAGAATAGGTGCTTATGAGCAGCTTGCTACGTATGGCCGTATTATTGGTTGTGGTGTTAAACAAGTAAAAGATGCCAATGAATTAGCTGAAGTTTTATATCATTTACGTAATAAGCGTCTAGTATTAATTGATACAGCGGGTATGAGTCAACGTGATTTACGCCTAACAGAACAGCTAAACACTTTAATGCGTAACCAACGAGTAGATATACGTAGTTATTTAGTATTAAGTGCTACTGCACAAATAAATGTTCTACAAGAAACTGTGAGACATTTTAAAAAGGTTCAGCTAAGCGGTTGTATTTTCACTAAGTTAGATGAATCATTAAGTTTAGGTGAGATTATTAGTATAGCGATTCAAAATCGTCTTCCGATAGGGTATCTTACTAATGGTCAGCGTGTACCAGAAGATATTCGCGTTGCAAATGCTGAAAAACTAGTAAAAAAAGCTGAGCAATTGTATTTAAAAAGAGCAAAAGCACAACATTCAAGGCACCAAGCGGTGGCGCCAAGCACAGTAGGGATGTATGATTAACACAGTATTAGATCAAGCAAGCGGCCTGCGCAAAATGAGTCAAAACAATAACAACGGCGTAAAAGTTATCGCTGTCACCGGCGGTAAAGGCGGGGTGGGGAAAACCAACGTCTCATTAAATACTGCGATTGCTTTAGGACAGCAGGGTAATCGTGTATTAGTATTAGATGCCGATTTAGGCCTAGCTAATTGTGATGTAATGCTAGGACTACGTGTTGAAAAAAACTTATCTCATGTCCTTTCGGGTGAGTGCGAACTTGATGAGATTTTAGTAGAAGGCCCAGGCGGCATTAAAATAGTGCCTGCTACATCCGGCTCGCAAAGTATGGTGGAACTAACCCCTTCTGAGCATGCGGGCTTAATTCGTGCCTTTAGTGAGCTTAATACAGAATTTGATATTTTAATTGTAGATACCGCTGCCGGTATTTCTGACATGGTGCTGAGCTTTTCTCGTGCAGCCCAAGATGTAATGGTTGTTGTGTGCGACGAGCCGACCTCTATTACTGATGCTTACGCGCTTATTAAAGTACTTAGCCGCGAGCATGGCGTTTATAAATTTAAGATTGTTGCTAACATGGTGCGCAGCATGCGTGAGGGCCAAGAACTTTTTGCCAAGCTGTCAAAGGTAACTGACCGTTTTTTAGATGTGTCAATGGAACTTGTTGCGACCATCCCATATGATGAAAATATGCGTAAATCAACGCGTAAGCAAAAAGTCATTGTCGATCTTTTCCCTAACTCACCAGCAGCAGTCGCGTTTAAAACATTAGCGACAAAAGCAGTAAAGTGGCCTATACCTAATCAACCTTCAGGGCATTTAGAATTTTTCATTGAGAAGCTAGTAAACGGCTGATTATGACAACTTCGGTGAAAAGAGCTATGGGATATCAATCAACACAAAATTTAAATGTGATTGTTGAAAAGCATGCGTCGCTTGTCAAAAAAGTGGCGTGTCATTTGATAGCTCGTCTTCCTCCTAGCGTTCAGCTCGATGATTTAATTCAATCAGGAATGATAGGCCTTATTGAGGCCTCAAAAAATTTTGATGCCAGTAAAGGAGCAAGCTTTGAAACGTTTGCGGGTATTCGCATTCGCGGCGCTATGCTCGATGAAATGCGCAGGGGTGACTGGGCTCCTCGTTCGGTGCACCGTAAAAGCAGATTAGTCGCCGAAACCATCACAGAATTAGAAAATAGCTTAAATAGAGAGCCAAAAGATACTGAAGTAGCTGAAAAACTTGATATTTCGCTAGAAGAATACCATCATATTTTAAATGATGTTAATTCCAGTAAAGTGCTAGGTATAGATGACCTTGGGGTAGATGAAGATGTTATTAGCCCTGCAGGTCAAGATTTAGCGCTAGACAAACCATTTAATAATGTTAAAAATGAACGGTTTAATAATTCATTGTTAGAAGCGATAAAGTCTTTACCAGAGCGTGATGCGATGGTGCTTTCTTTGTATTACAACGATGAAATGAATTTAAAAGAAATTGGGCATATACTCGATGTAAGTGAATCGCGTGTAAGTCAGATACATGGTCAGGCGATGATTAAGCTCAAAGCAAAAATCAATGACTGGATAAACTAGTAGTAAGTAAATTATAGGTTAAGACCTCACCGGAGGATGTTTTGGATAAAAACATGAAAATTCTTGTTGTTGATGATTTTTCTACAATGAGACGTATTATTAAAAATCTGTTGCGTGACCTAGGGTTCACGAATGTTCAAGAAGCTGATGATGGCTCTACAGCATTACCTATGTTGCAAAATCAGGTTTTTGACTTTGTAGTAACCGATTGGAATATGCCAGGGATGCAGGGTATTGACTTGCTACGAGCTATTCGAGCTGACGATAAATTAAAACATATTCCGGTTTTAATGGTGACAGCAGAAGCTAAAAAAGAACAAATAATAGCGGCAGCGCAAGCAGGTGTTAATGGTTACATTGTTAAGCCATTTACTGCAGGTACTTTGAAAACTAAATTAGAAAAAGTGTTTGAACGCTTAGGTTAATGAGAGGAGAGGCTTATGTCAGCACCAGCTGCGCCTCAAATTACTTTAGAACAAGCTCGTCAGCTCGTTGTTTTTTTAGAAAACGGTGAGCAAGATAAAGCTGACCAATTAATTTTAGATACTGCCTCTCAAGAGCAATCGCAGCTTTTTGCCGAAGTAGGTAAGTTAACGCGTCAGTTGCACGAAGCCCTTAAAAGCTTTGAACTTGATACGCGTTTAACTGATTTAACTACTGATGCAATTCCGGATGCAAAAAAACGCTTAAATTATGTCATGGAAATGACAGAAAATGCAGCTAACAAAACAATGGATGCGGTAGAAGCAAGCCTCCCTATTGCACAGCAGCTAGCAGATGAAATTGCACATATTAAGCCTACTTGGGATAGGCTTATGAACCGTGAAATTGAGCTGGGCGAGTTTAAAACCTTATGCCACAGCATCGATAATTTTATGAATAGCTCTCATCACAAAACTGATGAGCTGCAGACTTTAATGACCAATGTACTCATGGCGCAGGATTTTCAAGATTTGACCGGCCAGGTTATCCGCCGAGTAATAGAGTTAGTCAGAGAAGTTGAAGAGAGTTTAATTCACCTTTTAACAGCATTTGCCGCACAAGATGACAGCACTGTTGAAAGTAAAGAACAACAAGAAACAGAAGAACTGGTTGCCGCACAAACATTAGCAGGTCCTGAAGGCCCTATTATTGATAAAGAGTCGCGAAGTGATGTTGTATCTGATCAAGACGAGGTCGACGACCTATTATCAAGTTTGGGCTTCTAAGAGGAGAGTAACTGCATGAGCTTTGAAGTCGATGAAGATATTTTACAAGACTTTCTTGTAGAGGCTGGAGAAATCCTTGAGCTTTTATCTGAACAGTTAGTTGAGCTAGAAAATAACCCAGAAGATACTGAGTTACTAAATGCTATTTTTAGGGGCTTTCATACCGTAAAAGGGGGAGCTGGCTTTTTAGCTATGACTGAGCTTGTAGACGCTTGTCATGGTGCTGAAAATGTATTTGACCTCTTGCGCCAAGGGGTTAGAACCGTTAATTCAGAATTGATGGATGTGATTTTACAAGCACTAGATACCATTAACGAAATGTTTGCTACTATTCAAAACCGCGAACAGCCAGACCCAGCAGATCCTCAATTACTAGAAACCCTTCATAAACTTGGTCAACCGCCTTCGGATGACGAGCTTACAGAAACAGTCCCTGAAGTTGTTGAACAAGAACCCGCAGCACCTGTTAATGCACCTGATGAAGAAGACCCATTTGCATTTGATGAATTATTTGATGTAGCAGGTTCAAGCCCTTCAGCAGATAGCACGCAGATTGATGAAATTACAGAAGATGAATTTGAAAGCTTATTAGATGAGCTTCATGGTAAAGGCCAAAGCCCGGTATCGCAACCAAGTGCAAGTGCAGAGCCAGACTCAAGTTCAGACATTACTGATGATGAGTTTGACAGTCTGTTGGATGAATTACACGGTGTGGGTAGTTTTGGCCCTGTTGCTGGCAATACTTCAAGCAAAGAGCCAGAAGTTAAAGATACTACACCACCTCCAGTGTCTGTTACAAATGATACTGGCGATGATGAAATCAGTGATGACGAATTTGAAGCATTGCTTGATGAACTGCATGGCAAAGGCGGAGCACCAGAATCAAAAGAAGCTGAGACACCTGCACCGCAGCCACCTAAGGCAGCACCTGTCGCACAAACGCCAGCAAAACCAGAGCCAGCACAAGTTGCTAAGCAAGCACCTGCGGCAAAAGCAGCACCGGCCCCTAAAACGGTTGATAAGCCAGCAAGCAGCGCAACTCCTAAAAAAGCGACGCCTCCGCCTGCTGAAACCACGGTACGTGTTGATACTAAGCGTTTAGATCAAATAATGAATATGGTTGGCGAGCTGGTATTAGTACGAAATAGGCTAGTCAGTTTAGCGACCAATACAGACAGTGAAGCGATGGGCAAGGCGATATCAAATCTTGATGTAGTCACCGCTGATATTCAAGGTGCAGTAATGCAAACGCGAATGCAGCCCATCAAAAAGGTATTTGGCCGTTTTCCTCGCGTTGTGCGTGATTTAGCACGCAGCTTAAATAAAGAAATTAACTTACAGCTTGTAGGTGAAGAAACCGACTTAGATAAAAACTTAGTTGAGGCATTAGCCGATCCGTTAGTGCATTTAGTGCGCAACTCGGTAGATCATGGTATTGAAATGCCTGCAGCGCGTGAGGCCGCGGGTAAACCTAGAACAGGTAATGTTACTTTATCTGCATCTCAAGAAGGCGACCATATTTTGTTAACCATTAAAGATGATGGTGCAGGGATGGACGCTGAAAAGCTGAAAAAAATAGCGATTAGTAAAGGCGTTATTGACCATGATCAGGCAAGTCGTTTATCAGACACTGAAGCATATAACCTAATTTTTGCGCCTGGTTTTTCGACCAAAGAAGAAATATCTGATATTTCTGGTCGTGGCGTAGGCATGGATGTAGTAAAAACTAAAATCACCCAGCTTAATGGCTCTGTTAATATCCAGTCTGAATTGGGCGTAGGTACAATTTTAGAGATAAAAGTCCCCTTAACGTTAGCTATTTTGCCTACACTTATGGTAATTGTTGGTGAGCAAACATTTGCGTTACCGCTTGCTGGCGTGAGTGAAATATTCCACTTAGATCTAACAAAAACCAATGTGGTAGACGGTCAGCTTACAATTATTGTTCGTAAAAAAGCGATACCCCTTTTCTATTTAGAGCATTGGCTAGTTAAAGGTGCTGATTGTTCTCAGCGAAAAGCACAAGGTCATGTGGTGATTGTACAAATAGGTACACAGCAGGTTGGCTTTGTGGTTGATTCATTAATTGGCCAAGAAGAAGTTGTTATCAAGCCTCTTGATGCGTTATTACAAGGTACGCCTGGAATGGCTGGTGCAACAATTACATCTGACGGTGGTATTGCACTGATTTTAGATGTACCTAACATGCTTAAGCATTACGCAGGATAAAATGTAGGCATACGTGTTTATGCCTACACATAAATTAATAAGAGAGCGCAATGGCCGTAAAAGTTTTAGTTGTTGACGATTCCAGTTTTTTTCGCCGCCGTGTAAGCGAAATTCTTGAACAAGATAGCGGTATTGAAGTGATAGGCTTTGCTGTTAATGGTAGAGAAGCCGTAGACAAAACAGCACAGTTACGTCCGGATATGATCACCATGGATGTAGAGATGCCTGTGCTTGACGGTATTAGCGCTGTGAAAGAAATTATGGCAAGCAATCCTACGCCAATACTTATGTTTTCTTCCTTAACTCGCGATGGTGCTACAGCAACGTTAGATGCACTTGATGCCGGCGCAATGGATTTTTTACCGAAAAAGTTTGAGGACATTGCAAGAAATAACGAAGATGCAATCAAGCTATTGCAAACTAAAGTGAAGGAAATTGGTCGTAGGCGTGCACCTCGTCCAATAAGGCCGTTAACATCAAGTAAGTCTGCTGCTTCACCAACGAGCAAACTAGCGACAACTAGTTCCTCAGTAAAACAACCCGATAGAAGCTTTCAACGAGCGGCCCCAGTGCCAGCAACAGCTACAGCCAGTATGCCCTCGCGTGCTAGTGGTAAACATTATCAAATAGTAGCTATTGGCACCTCAACCGGGGGGCCTGTTGCTTTACAAACTATATTAACCCAGCTACCTGCTAATTTTGCCCACCCTATTTTGTTAATTCAACACATGCCTGCAGCCTTTACGCCTGCGTTTGCGGCACGATTAAATAGCCTTTGCAAAATACGTGTAAAAGAAGCACAACAAGGTGACAGACTAGAAGCTGGCACAGCTTATTTAGCACCAGGCGGGCAGCAAATGATGGTTGAGGGGCGAAGTGGTAATAAAACACTGCGTGTGTTTGAAGATAACAGTGAGCGTATAAGTTACAAACCTAGTGTTGATGTGACGTTTGCAAGTGTTGCTAAAAGCTATCAAGGCGATGCACTTGCTATTGTTTTAACAGGCATGGGAGCCGATGGGCGCGATGGCGCTCGAATGCTTAAGCAAGCTGGCGCAACAATTTGGGCGCAAGATGAAAAAAGCTGTGTTGTATACGGTATGCCGCAAGCTATTGCAAACGCAGGGCTTGCCTCAGAACATTTAGCCCTTAGCGATGTAGCAGCAAGAATCAAAAGAGAGATAGGCTGTGGATAAGCTTTCTGTTTTAGGATTAGTCATCGCGCTGGGCGCCATAGCGATTGGTTATGCTTTAGAGGGGGGCGTTGTCACTGCGTTATTTAACGGCCCTGCACTTATTATTGTGCTTGGCGGCACCTTAGGCGCCGTTATGTTACAAACGGCTACAAGCACCTTTAAAAAAACGCTAAGTATAAGCCATTGGGTGTTTTTTTCACCACAAGACAATATTGAACAAGCCATAGAACAAATTAAAACGTGGTCGCACAAAGCTCGCCAAGAAGGCTACTTAGCACTAGAAAAAGAGGCACTTAGTCATCCAGATCCTTATGCAGCTAAAGGGCTTAGTTTACTTGTCGATGGGTGTTCGGAGCAAAAGCTTCGCGACACCTTAGAAATAGATTTAATGCTTGAACGTGACCGCTTACTTGAAGCAAGTAGAGTGTATGAAGCTATGGGGGGTTATAGCCCAACAATAGGTATTTTAGGGGCCGTACTAGGTCTTATTCAAGCTATGTCATTTATTACCGACCCTCAAAAGCTAGGTGCAGGGGTTGCGACCGCTTTTATTGCAACAATATATGGGGTGGGGTTAGCTAACTTATTATTTTTACCTATGGCCAATAAACTTAAACAGCGCGTAGAGCAAAAAATGCTTTACCATGAAATGATGGCCGAAGGGGTAATAGCGATAAGCCTTGGCGAAAGTCCTATTAACATAGAATTAAAGCTTGAAGCTTATCGCACAGAGCGCCCTAATGTCGTGGTAGAGTAACTTTTATGTTACGCCGGCGCCTACGTCAATCAGCAGAAAAAAATCAACATACAGAACGTTGGTTGGTCTCTTATGCCGATTACATGACCATTATGTTTGCTTTTTTTGTGGTTATGTATGCCATTGCCATAAATAAAGAAGAAAGTTTTCAAATCCTCTCCGACTCTTTAGAACAGGTTTTTGACAAATCAGCAAGGCAGCAATCGCAACAAGGCGAGGGTGTTACGGGTGAAGGGTTACTTACAGACCGTGTCACCCCGGAGCACGAATTATTATATGGCGAGAGCATTCAAAAACAGGAGTCTGGCCCAGAGTTGCTCGATGGACAAAGTGATACCAGTAATATAAAACAAAAACATTTAGGTAAGCCGCTAGATAGCTTATTAACTAAATTACATTCAGCACTTATAGATGAGATTCGTGATGGAGAAGCAAGTTTAGAGCTCAACCAAGATTGGCTTATTATTGAACTAAGCTCAGGAATGTTGTTCTCAAGTGGCAGTTCCGTAGCCCACGCGCGCGCTAAACAAGTCGTAAAAATTGTAAAAGATATTATTGCCCCAGTAGATAACTACATAAGAGTAAGAGGCTACACAGATAACGAAAGTATTCGTAATGAAATGTTTCGCTCTAACTGGGAGTTGTCTGTTGCACGTGCGACCTCTATTTTAGTTGAATTAGAAACGTTAGGAATTAACCCAGCGAGAATGGCAATAGAAGGGTATGGCCAATATTCACCTTTTGCCGATAACGACACTGCAGCGGGTCGTGCAGAGAATCGAAAAGTTGTTATTGCCCTTTCTAAGTATGGCTTAGTACAGCAAACCACCGAAAATGAAGCCGAGCCTGATGAGCAAGCGCAAAAAGCAGCGCCTGAGCCAGAGGTCGAACTTCCCTCTGATGATAACGCAATTAAAATAATTCGTTTACCTCATGGTGGCATCAGGATCACCACGCGCAATGAATAGTAATTAGGACTTAATGTGAAGATTTGGACAGTAGCAAATCAAAAGGGCGGTGTAGGTAAAACCACAACGGCTGTTAGTCTTGCGGGTATTTTAGCATTGCAAGGTAAACGCGTATTACTTATTGATACCGACCCTCACGCTTCACTTACGTATTATTTTGGTATTGATTCTGAAGATTTAGAAGTCAGTGTGTACGATATTTTTGCTCGCGGCACCTCAATGCAAAGTGAAGAAATATTGCAAGCTTTGTGCCCCTCTACAATGGAAAACCTAGATATATTGCCCGCAACGATGGCTATAGCAACTCTCGATAGAAGTATGGGCAATAAAACGGGGATGGGCTTAATTTTAAAAAAAACACTTGCAAAAATTAGTGAACATTACGATTATGCGTTGCTTGATTGCCCCCCTGTTTTAGGTGTTCTAATGGTAAACGCATTAGCTGCCAGTGAACGTATTTTAGTGCCTGTGCAAACTGAGTTTTTGGCGCTCAAAGGGCTTGATAGAATGATGCGCACTATGGAATTAATGCAAAGCTCTCAAGCGAAACAGTACCAATATACTATAATCCCTACTATGTATGATAAGCGCACAAAAGCGTCGCTTGAAGCCTACAAAACGTTGCAAAATACATATAAAGATAAAGTATGGCCAGGGGTGATCCCCGTTGATACAAAGTTTAGAGATGCAAGCCTTGCACAAAAGGTACCCATAGAGTTTTGCCCACGTTCGCGTGGGGTATACGCTTATAAAGCGTTATTAGATTATTTAATTGGACAAGGTTAATGAATGAGTAAGCAATTATTTGCTAATGAAAAAGTAATGACTCAATACTTAGGGGCGCTCTTATGCGAAGACGAACCTGAGGAAAACCTTGAGCCTGTAGCTAAACTCCTTGAACAAGTACCTAGTGCCATACAAAACGACGAGGTACTTTTAAAACCCAAAGCGCAATTAAGCGTAACCGAGCAGCTTTATTCTGAGCAAGTAAAAGAGGCTATTAGTGAGGTTGAGCCCGTTCCCTCTCAAACAGCGCCTATTGAACCTGAGCCAGTAAATGCACCTGATGTGCAAACCTTGCAAAGTACAGAGCCTGCGCCTTTACTACATAGCCAAGAAGATTACTTTGAAGGAGAATTTCAGGCTCTATTTTTTGAAGTGGCTGGCTTAACATTGGCTGTTCCTTTAAAAGCGCTTGGGGGTATTCATCAATTAGGTGAGGTAAATCATTTATTTGGTAAGCCAAAGTGGTTTAAAGGCGTTATGCTTAATAGAGATGAAAAGCTAAACGTAGTTGATACCGCCCGTTGGGTAATGCCAGAAAAGTACGATGAAAAGTTAGAGGCTTCTCTTAATTATCAGTATTTAATCACCCTTGGGGATAGTAACTGGGGGTTATTGGCCGAAAAGTTAATAAATAACATTACATTGAGTAAAGAAGATGTAAAATGGCGAAAAAACAGCGGCAAACGTCCTTGGCTTGCTGGTGTTATTAAAGAAAAAATGTGTGCTTTAATAGATGTAGATAATCTAAATGCACTATTAGAAAAAGGCTTAGATAGCCGTCAGTAGTAATGACCATTACGGGGTAACAGCATGAGCGAAGATAAACTATTATCAGCGAATAAAAACGCAGATAACAACGATGAAATTTTACAGTGGGTAACGTTTAAGCTTGAAGAAGAAACCTACGGCGTAAACGTAATGCAGGTACAAGAAATTTTACGTTATACCGAAATTGCCCCAGTACCTGGTGCGCCTTCTTACGTTATTGGTATTATAAACTTACGTGGTAACGTAGTTACTGTTATTGATACTCGAGCTCGCTTTGGCTTACCAGCTGCAGATGCGACTGATAACTCTCGCATTTTAATTATTGAAGCAGAAGAGCAAGTAATTGGTATTTTAGCTGATAGTGTATCTGAGGTTGTGTACTTACGCAGCTCTGAAATAGACAGCGCGCCAAATGTTGGTACTGAGGAAAGCGCTAAATTTATTCAAGGCGTGTGTAACCGCGATAACGAATTACTTATTTTAGTCGATTTAAATAAATTACTTAGCGATGACGAATGGGATGAGTTAAGCGATATTTAAGCTTTACCACTAAAATTATGTTGTTACTTAGTATCGCAATAATAGCGCTAGGGGCTGGTTTAATATCGCTGGCGCTAATTGTTGCATTAAAAAATAAACAGTCGGCAGAGCTTAATGCAGTATCACAGCAATTAAAAGATACCTCAGAGCAAACGCATATATTACGTAGTGAAGTGTCTGAGCTCAGAACAGGGCTTTTAAGTATTGGTAAGCGTGTACTTGAAGTTGAGCAACAAAATCAAGAGTTGATGCAACAACAAGCTGCTCAAAAATATGACGACCCAGACGCAAAAATATATTCTCGAGCTGTTAAAATGGTTGAGCTTGGTGCTGATTTAGATGAAGTGATACGCGAGTGCGAGCTTCCTAGGGCTGAGGCTGAACTATTATTTTCGTTACATAAACAAAAAGACGCCTAGCGTCTTTTTTGCTTTAAACTACACAATACCAATGTGCAGTAATACTTAATAAGAGGGAGATAAAATTCACCCATCTGTTTATGCCTTTACATTTAGCTTACCTTGAAAGTCTTGCCAGCCAGGTGGGAACTGCCCACGAAGCACGTACGAAAAAGCAATCAATTCAGCAATAACATAATAAAGCTCTTTGGGTATTTCCTCTCCCAATTCTAAGTGTGAGAGTGTTTTAGCAAGTGCTTCATCTTGGTGGATCATAATGCCTTTTTGTTTTGCAGCTTTGATTATTTCATCAGCCAACTCCCCAAACCCTTTTACACTCACTGCTGGGGTACTTCCCGCTTCATATAACAGGCCAATCGCTGATTTATTATTTGCTGCAAAATTAGAGGTGTCAGTCATGTTAAACCTTAATATTTATAATGGCATGCGATTGATAAAACGCTTGATGACGCGCATCTCCACGTTTTAAGTTTAGCTCGCCTACTTGCAAGCCATGTTGAGCTAATTTAGCCCTGAGGCTATCTAAGTGAGGATGTGCAATTGCACTTACTTCTTGGCTAGAGGCAAGCAGCTGGCAATCGAGCGCTTTGTCCATAAGCTCTGCCACTATTTGTAATTGCCCTTGCTGTGCATAATCAAAATTTAACCTAACAAACCACACATTTTTTTCAGTTTTATTTACACTCGCTTTTTTATACTGCCCTAAGGTTATTTCTGTTTGCCCCGCTTCAGGCGGAAGTTTCATTGGAAATAAAAACTGTGCTAGCGGATTTGTGTCGTTTTGCTGGTTTGGTGTAGTTACTTGCACTTGGCTAAGGGTATTTTTAACCTGTAGTAGCTCTGGAGCAAGTTCTTGTATGTGTGTTTGTTGAAGTTGTTCTAATAGTTTATCCGCGCCATTACCTACTTTAAATGTGGGTAAAAGTACGTTAAGTAGGGCATCCACTCCAGTGTGGTTATTAAACGTTAGCGAAGTACTCGACTGGCTTATTATTGGCGCCGCTAAAATAGTCACTGCAAGCTGTTCAAGTCCTTTTGTAAAGCTACTTTGTAGTGTGTCATTTGGCGTGGTAAGCGGTTGTAAGGTACTTAAAAGCTCTCGCTGTATGGTTGCTGGGTGAACATTATTACTAGAGACCATTCTATTAAAAGCTTGATTTACCAGACGTGTTAGATCAGGTGTATTTTGAGTCGCTTTACTTGCTATGTCAGTAATTCGGCTACTCAACAATGCTGTAGGGTTAGAAGCGCTATTTGGGCGCTCACTCTCTGTTGGTAAATTTAAAAGCGAAGTTAAAAGCTTGGCTTCAATCGGTTGTAATTGCTGACTTGGTGCGGTTTTAAAAAGCGAGTGAGGTAAACCGGGTTGATTCGAAGTATTTACCTGTGAAGTTGTGGTATTTAATGTTTTTAAACTCAGGGGCCCAGAAGGAATGCCTTGCGTACTTATATTTGTTGGTTGAGCGCTCACTGCTTGTGGCTGAGCCATGTTGTTTGCTGATTGCCATAACGACACACTCGCCTTTAGTTGCTGGGTTATTTGCACTAAAGGAGGAAGCTGCGCAAAGTGTTTAGCTAAAGGGCTGTTAGGAGTAAAAGAATGATTAGCAACTTCAGCGGTTATATTTAGCTTACTTAAATTAGGGTTTGCTAACGTGTTTATTTGTGTAGGCGTTTTGTTTACATCAAGATTAGCTCGTTGAGCTTGCAAAGGTGACATTTTACTCGCAAAGGGTTTGCTTTCAAAGTATTTAACGGCATCGTTAATTCGCGTTTTTAAATCACTAAAGCTGCTTTGTAACCATGATTTTATAGGGCTCTGTGCACTTAACTGCGGGCTTGTTTTATCAGCGGGGGGGCTGGCTGCATTTTGCTGCTGTGATAAAACCAAGTCGGTAAAGGGTTTACTAAATGAGTTATTAAGTGCGACCTGCATATTGGGTAAATTAGTTTTAATGAACAGCTTATCTACTTGATGAGTAATATTTACTGCCACGGGCTTGCTGGGCAATTCACTAAGTTGTTTATTAGTGATTGGAGTGGTGAACGAGCCGCTATGCTGAGGGTGAGAAATAATAGCTAATTTAGGCGTTGCTTGTAGTTTCGCGCTGGGTAGTAAGTTAGTTAATAGCTGCGTAATTTTATGTTGGCTGAGAGTTTGAGTATGAACGGAATCAGCAAAGCGGTTAATAACATTTATTTGTGCGCCTTTATTAGTGGTATTAATAAGTACCTGTAATGGCTGCTCGGTATTTAATAGTTGTGCGGTTTCTTTGTTAATTGCAATACTGGCATTAAGACTAGGTATTATAAGCTGTGGTGACGGCGAAAGCTGAATATTAACAGGCAAGGGTTTGCTTTGTATTTCACTACCGGTACTTACATAATTTAAAAAACGCTGCAGTTGAGATGCGTTGCTAAGTATAATATTGGTATTGTTGGGAGTTATATTTAGCTGCTTTCCATCAGCGCTGAGCTGTATGTTAGCACTTGCTATTTTGTCTGTGTTTTGAGGGGCATGGGTAATGCCTAAACGTAGTGTTTGCCAGTGTTTATCAATTAATACATCGAGTGTAATTGAGCCTTTTGAAAACTGAATATTTTTAGCCGCAAGTACCTGCTCGGGTAATTGTACTAATTCGTCTGAAGTGCTCGGGGCGCTTTGGTTACTAACCAATGAATTAGATAATGTGATTTGCGTTGGATTATTCATTATTTTAAATCAAGTTTTCGCTAATTTTCGTGAATCGATTTTAAAGCAATATTCGTATTACACTATCATTATGGTAGACTAACGCCTAATTTTTGGCATAGAGAAACGTCATCTTGTTACACATTAAGTCCGTCACCTGCATCAAGCAAGAACGTTGTTTGTTTGCGGATCTTAATTTTAGCCTAAATAGCGGTCAAATCATGCAATTAGCGGGTCCTAACGGGGCTGGCAAAACATCATTGTTGCGTATTGTCGCAGGCTTTAGTGTGCCTGATGAAGGCGCTATTTTTTATAAACAGCAAGCTATTACCAAACATTATGAAGAGTACGCCAGAGACTTACTATTTATAGGCCACAAAACCGGTGTTAATGCACAGCTCAGCGCACTGGAAAACGTACGCCATTGGTTACACATTAATGGCTATACAAATGAGCCCGACCTATATCCAATGTTAGCTAAGCTTGGCTTAGTGGGCCTTGAAGATGTGCCAGTAAGAATGCTCTCTGCAGGGCAGCAGCGTCGTGTCGCTTTAGTGCGTTTATGGTTAAGCGATGCAAAACTATGGGTGCTTGATGAACCCTTTACTGCACTTGATAAAAATGGCGTTGCATTTTTACAACAACGTTTTTCTGAGCATTTAAAAAGCGGTGGCGCTATTTTACTCACAACCCATCAAGATTTAACAACACAGTTTGAAAACCTACAAACGGTGACCTTGGAGTATCGTTACTGATGACTCGTCAACATTCATATTGGCTGCTGTTTAGTGCGGTATTTAGTAAAGATGTAAAGCTTGCGTTTCGCCAGCGTGCTGAAATTATCAATCCTATCTTGTTTTTTCTCATTGTTATTTCGTTATTTCCGTTAGCAATTGGACCAGAGCCCGGTCTATTAAACAGAATGGCTCCAGGTATTATTTGGGTAGCCGCTTTGCTCTCTACCATGCTTGGACTCGATAAATTATTTAGAGACGACTATAACGATGGCTCGTTGGAGCAGTTAATAGCTTCATCGTATCCGCTATCACTCACCGTGTTGGCCAAAGTCGCGGCGCATTGGGTTGTTACCGGTTTACCATTAGTATTAATGACACCGTTATTTGCTTTATTGCTTAATTTAGAGAGCTCAGCGCTGTTAGCCACCGTATTAACATTATTATTAGGCACGCCATTATTAAGCTTTATTGGTGCTATTGGGGCTGGCCTTACTGTGGGATTACAAAAAGGTGGTATTTTAATGAGCCTGTTAGTGTTGCCTTTGTATATTCCTGTTTTAATTTTTGCAACGTCAGCCATTGATACCAGTACTATGTCGCTGGATTATAGCGGGCAGCTTGCCATTCTTGGGGCCATGTTAGTAGTTGCTATTATGTGTGCACCCATCGCCATATCGTCAGCATTAAAAGTGAGTGTAAGTTAATATGTGGAAGTGGTTACATCCCTACGCAAAAGCAGAGCGCGCATATCAATTATGTAATACGTTACTGCCTTATTTTGCCGTTGCTACGGTTATAAGTATGCTTGTTGGTTGGATTTGGGGCTTAGGTTTTGCGCCAGCTGATTACCAACAAAAAGACAGTTACCGTATTATTTTCATTCATGTACCGTCGGCTATTTTGTCTATGGGTGCATATTCTTCTATGGCTATTGCAGCCGTGGTTGCTTTAGTGTGGCAATTACGTAACGCCGAACTTGCAGTCATTGCTATTGCCCCGGTGGGAGCATGTGTAACCGCTATTGCGTTAATTACTGGCGCAGCATGGGGTAAACCTATGTGGGGCGCTTGGTGGGTGTGGGATGCACGTTTAACCTCTGAGCTTATTTTATTATTTTTATATTTAGGTGTACTTTCGCTTTATCATGCATTTGAAGATAAAAAAGCAGCAGGGCGAGCGGCGTCTATTTTGGCCATTGTTGGGGTTATTAACCTACCTATTATTCATTATTCTGTTGAGTGGTGGAATACCCTACACCAAGGCGCAACAATCACAAAATTTGATACTAAAGCTATTGACCCTAGTATGTTTTGGCCACTAATGGTGAATATTTTAGCGTTTGGTGCTTTTGTTGGCACTGTAACGTTAATTCGTTTAAAAAATGAAATATTACAACGTGAAAAGCATCGACCGTGGGTTCGAGCCTTGTTAAGTAAGGGGTAAATTATGCAGTTTGACTCTTTTTCTGATTTTATTGCAATGGGGGGCTACGGGTTTTACGTGTGGCTTTCTTTTGGTACGTGCGCCTTAATTTTGTTGGGCATTTTATTTAGCTCTTTACGTGATACAAAACGTATTATGGCCTCAGTAGAGCAGCAAGTTGCGCGCGAAGCGCGAATTAAAAAAGCGAAGCAGGAACAAATATCATGAATCCAAGACGTAAAAAACGCCTATTGGTAATTATTGCTGTGTTGTTTGGCATTGGTGCTTCTATAGGCTTAGTACTTTATGCACTGCAAGAAAACATTAACTTGTTTTACACACCGAGCGAGCTAATAGAAGGCAAAGGCCCAGATAAAGAAAAACCGCAAATAGGGCAAAAGTTGCGTATAGGCGGTATGGTTGTGCCAGGTTCTGTTATTCGTAATGAACAAAGTTTGCAAGTCAGCTTTAAACTAATAGATACAGGGCCATTGGTTACAATTAAATACCAGGGCATTTTGCCTGACTTATTTCGCGAAGGCCAAGGTATTGTAGCGCAAGGTGTGCTTGTAGAGCCAAACGTGATTGAAGCTTTTGAAGTACTGGCTAAGCATGATGAAGAATACATGCCAGCAGAAGTAGCAGAAGCCGTAAAGGGAATTAAACACGAAAAACCAAAATACAACCTAGATAGCGGTAGCTAATATGATCCCAGAGCTTGGTTATTTTTCTTTAACGCTTGCCATGGTGTTAAGCGTTTTACTGTGTATTTTCCCGCTGTGGGGCGCACATACCGGTAATCTTCGTTTAATGCGTGCGGCCCCGTCTTTAGCCGTAGGGCAATTTGTATTTGTCCTTCTCTCGTTTGCTGCGCTTATCTATGCCAGCTTAACAGATGACTTTACGGTATCTTATGTGGCGTATCATTCAAGTAGTACCTTGCCTTGGTATTATAAAATCACCTCTACATGGGGTGGGCACGAAGGCGCTATTTTACTGTGGCTTGTAATGCAAGCAGGGTGGACCGCCGTGGTTGCTATGCGCTCTAAAGCACTGCCTTGGGTATTACGTGCACGTGTTTTAGGCGTGCTTGGCTTTTTAGGTGTGGGCTTTATGATGTACACACTACTGCTTTCGAGCCCATTTGAGCGTTTACTGCCGTATTTTCCTGTTGAAGGACGTGATTTAAATCCACTATTACAAGACCCTGGTATGATCATTCATCCACCGTTACTTTATATGGGATATGTAGGATTATCGGTTGCGTTTTCCTTTGCTATTGCAGCACTTTTAACCGGTAAACTTGATAATACTTGGGCTAAATGGTCACGCCCATGGACGATGACCGCTTGGGGCTTTTTAAGTTTAGGAATAACGATAGGTAGCTGGTGGGCTTACTCTGAGCTTGGCTGGGGTGGCTGGTGGTTTTGGGATCCGGTAGAAAACGCATCGCTCATGCCTTGGCTTGTTGCGACGGCTTTATTGCACTCTCTGAGCGTGACAGAAAAACGCGGTGTATTTAAATCGTGGACTGTGCTGCTTGCCATCGCTGCATTCTCGCTGAGCTTATTAGGTACCTTTATTGTTCGCTCGGGCATTATTGTATCGGTGCATGCATTTGCCACAGACCCCGATAGAGGTTTATTTATTTTAGCCTTTTTAGGCATTGTGGTTGGCGGCGGTTTATCGTTGTATGCGCTGCGCGTATCACAAGTTAAGAGTGAAGGTCGTTACAAGTTTGTATCTCGCGAAGTAGCGTTGTGGTTAAACAATATATTCTTAGTCGTGGCTACATTAATTGTTCTTTTAGGTACTTTATTACCTATGGTACACAAAGAAATGGGCCTAGGCAGTATTTCTATCGGCGAACCGTTCTTTAATAAAATGTTCGCCATTTTATTAGTACCTTTTGCCATATTAATGGGAATAGGGCCTTTTCTTCGCTGGAAACAAAATAAGTGGGCTGTACTACAAAATAAAGTATTCGTAGGCGTGCTAGTAAGTGTTGTTATTACCTGTGCGTGGTTGTTCTCAAGCTACGATGTAGTAAAACCGCTTACATTACTAGCCACTACTTTAGGTGTGTGGGTTGCTGTCTCTACTGCCATAGATTTATATGCTAAGGCGTCGGTTCACGGAACACTAAAAGAAGGCGTTAAGCGTTTAGGTGTCAGCTACTGGGCGATGGTGCTAGGTCATGTTGGTTTAGCATTTGTTATTGCGGGCGTTACGCTGACTTCGGCGTACTCGGTAGAGCGTGATGTGTCTATGAAGCAAGGCGATATTGTTACGCTAAACCAATACGAATACCGATTTGATGGTGTTAAATCAATACGCGGCCCTAACTACAGTGGTCATGCTGGTGTCGTGTCGGTATTTAATGACAATGAGCTAGTGACTGAGCTGCATGCAGAAAAGCGTAAATACGATATTGGTATGCAATTTATGACCGAAGCGGCAATTGATGCTGGTTTTACTCGTGACCTATATTTAGCGCTGGGTGAGCAATTAAGCAAAGGGGCATGGTCACTGCGCATTTATCACAAACCGTTTGTGCGTTGGATGTGGATAGGCGGTGTACTTATATCGCTTGCAGGGTTTATGATTTTATTTGATAAACGCTACCGTACCTCAGCAAGTACACGTAAAAAAGCGTTGGAGAATGCGTAATGAACCGTAAAATTTTAGCTTTAGCGCCGTTATTAATATTCATATTTTTATGTGTATTCTTATATCAAGGTTTGTTTGCCAACCCGCGTGAAATTCAAACCGGTCGACTTGGGCAAACAATGCCTGCGTTTAACCTTCCGGATTTAATGCAAGATGATAAGCGCTGGACCGATGAAAGCCTAAAAGGCGAAGTTTATTTGCTTAATGTTTGGGGGACTTGGTGTCCTACTTGTTTGGTAGAGCTTGGCTATTTAACTAAGCTACGCGAGCAAGGCGTAAAAATAATTGGTTTGTACTATGTGCAAGGTTACGATGCCGATTTTGATGGCCCATTTGATATGCAAGCGCTGCGTACTGATGTGAGCGATATGCTTAGCCGTGCTGGCGACCCATACCAATTTAATATTTTAGACTTGCACCGCACCTTGTCATTAGATTTAGGTGTATCGGGTGCCCCTGAAACATTTTTAGTGGATAAAACGGGTAAAATTTTATTACACCATACGGGAGATTTAAACCCGCGCGTATGGCGTGCTAAATTTGCCCCGGTTATGCAGGAGCTAAATTAATGCGAGTGTTTTTATTAACCCTTAGCTTTTTTATAAGTATGGCAGTGTATGCCGAGCAAGATCGCTATCAGTTTGACAATAACCAACAAGCCATGCGCTTTGAAGAGTTAACTAAAGAGCTTAGGTGCCCTAAATGTCAAAACCAAAATATTGCAGACTCTGATGCCATTGTTGCAAAAGATTTACGCGACAAGGTACTTGCGCTGGTAAAAGAAGGTAAAACAAAAGACGAAGTTATCGATTACATGATAGACAGATACGGTTATTTTGTTCATTACGACCCGCCTGTGACACCAGCTACATTAGTACTGTGGGTTTTACCTGTACTTATTGTAATTTTGGGGTTTGGTTTTATTGTAATTCGCCAACGTAAGGCGTCAGTTAAGCAAACCTGGAACAGCGACGATGAAGCAAGACTTGCTAAATTAATTGCAGAAAATAAACGCCAGGAGCAAATTTAATGATTTTAATGTGGGCGTGTTTTGCCTTACTCATACTCATTGCACTGGCGTTTATTATGGTGCCTTTTTTAAAAAAAGAGCGCGTTCAAACCATTACTCACAATGCTAATGCAGAGTTGATCAGCATTTACGAGCAGCGTTTAGTTGAGCTGCAAAATGACTTAGATAATCAACGTATTGATGCACAAAGTCATAACGAATCTGTTATTGAATTAAAGCGTCGTTTATTGAACGAACTATCACCAGAAAAGTCGCTTAATAGCAAAGGTAATAATCGTATTTTTGCTTTAACTGGCGCAGCATTTTTATTAGCCCTCACCGGTGTTTTTTACACCTTTACAGGGAGCCAACAACAAATAGCCGCGTGGTATGATGCAATGGATAACCTTGCTGATTATGGCGAGCGTGCTGTAATGCAAAAAGGTGAGCCTCTAACCCAAAACGAGTTACAAGCGTTTGCTTTAGCTTTGCGTACTAAACTTAGCGAATCTGGTGATGACGAAGTTGCGTGGATGTTGCTTGGGCGTGTAGCTATGTCGTTAAACGAATTTGATATGGCACAGCAATCGTTTGATAAAGCACTGCGAATGAACCCAGACAACATGCAAGTACTCATTAGCTACAGCCAAGTTTTACTGCTTGAAGGTAGTGAAGAGAATATGACGCGTGCAGCGGGTATGCTATCTAAAGTGCTAAAGGTTGAGCCGACAAATCTTGATGCTATTTCCCTATTAGCGCTTATTGCTTATGAGCGCAAGGACTGGCCGCAAGCTAAAGCGGCGTTCGAGGTACTACTTGCTAGCATGGATGAAAGCGATACGCGTTACTCAATGATAGCGCAGCGTATTTCTGATATTGAACAACAAATGCAAAATGAGGGTTCTGTAATGCCTGTCTCTGCTAACAGTGCTATTAATGTTACTGTAAGCTTAGCAGATGAGCTTTTAGATAAGCAGCCACAGCAGGGGACTTTATTTATTTTTGCAAAGGCTGCTCAAGGCTCTCCTATGCCGCTAGCGGTTGTTAAACTTAATGAATACAGTTTTCCGCTCACAGTGCAACTCACTGATGCTAATGCAATGGTTGATGGGTTAAACTTATCAAGTGCAAAAGATATTGTGATTACAGCGCGGATCTCAATAGATGAGTCAGTTATGCCAAGTAGTGGTGAGTTAGAGGGTCACTCTGAGGCACTGCAACGTGAAAACGTAAGTGACTACCAACTTCAAATTAATACATTAATACCTTAAGGACAGTAGATGTTAAAGCATAGTTTTACTTTTTTATGTTTATTGGTGCTAGCCGGATGTGCACAAGTGCCAGAAAACAAAGTTGATGAGCGAGACCCGCTGCAAAGCATTAACCGTCCATTGTACGACTTTAATATGGACATTTTAGATGCTTATATTTTACGCCCTGTCGCTGTAGGGTATGTAGAAGTAACCCCTGTACCTGTACGCAATGGTATTGTTAACTTTACCGATAATATTAGTGCGCCTGTTGATATGATAAACGCGGGGCTGCAAGGTAAGGTGGGTAACGCAGGCGTGAGTTTAGCGCGTTTTTTAGTTAACTCTACGGTAGGCGTATTTGGTATTTTTGATGTTGCAAGCTCATTAGGACTTGAGCTTGTAGATGAAGATTTTGGCCAAACATTGGGCGTGTGGGGTGTTGGCGACGGCGCATATATTATGTTGCCAGCAATGGGACCGACAACGGCACGCAACTTAACAGGCGATGTAGTCGATAACTTTGTGTTACCAGAAATAGCGCTGACTACGCCGCAAACTATTTTGGTGTTTGCGCTAAAAGCGGTTGAAGCTCGTGCGGCACTTATCCCGCAAGAAGGCCTACTTAATGACTCACTTGACCCGTACTTGTTTGTTAAAGACATATACTTTCAGCGTCAGCTTTATGAGCTATACGATGGCAACCCGCCAATTAAAGAAGAGCCTGAAGACTTTGATGAAGACTTCTTAGAAAGCTTATAAATAATAGCCATAAAAAATGCCAGCAATTGTTGGCATTTTTTTTTATGTGTAATTTGAGCTTAAATAAACGAGCACGTGTTTATTATTCTTTAACCATCAGCTGCATTTGCTCATTTACCCAGGTTAGGGCGTCATGGTATGCGTTGGCCACTTCTTCGCCTAAATTTAACTGTTTAGCAATTTCATTGGCAGCTTCCCAGTCTGCGTGCTCATAAAACTTAACCAAGTTTAGATACTGAGCAAGCAGGCCTTCGTCATTTAAGAGCGCAGCTTTAATCTCTGCAGAAAGCGGAAGCTTTTGCATAACGCTTTCCATGGTTTCATCTAAAATGGCATCCATAAGCGACATCATGCCGGTTAAAAAGGCCATACCGGTGTCTTTAAACTGGCCATGTGAAATAGCTAGTAGTTCGCCAAACCGTGCACGCGTTAGCGAAAGCCTGATTAGCTCTACGGGCTTATCCGCCGATACTTGCGCTGCAAATAGCAAAGATAACAGCTTTTTAATTTCGTTAGCGCCAAGTACGATGAGTGCTTGTTTAATTGTGTTTATTTCTGCTCTGCGTGCAAACGCAGCTGAGTTTGAATAACGCAATAACTTGTATGATAGATTTACATCACGTTCAAACACATCGGTGATCTTTTTAAGATCCATTTCAACAGATGAGGTTTCGTAAAGTAGCTCTGCTAATGCCATTTCTGATGGTGGCAGTGCTTTACTTTGTACCATTTCAGGCTTTGAAAAAAAGAACCCCTGAAAATACTCAAACCCAAGCTCAAGGGCTAAGTTATAAGCCTCATAGGTTTCTACTTTTTCAGCTAAAAGCTTGATGTGTGGATAGGCTTTAATATCGTTAATTATGGTTTTTATTGCACTTTCGTCAGTGGTTAAAAAGTCTATTTTTATAATATTGATAAACGGGTAAAAATGGCGCCATACAGGCTGATGAACATAGTCATCTAGTGCCAGTGTATAGCCTTTTTCGTTTAGGTCTTTGACTATAGCGAGTAAACGTTTACCTGGTTGCACTGTTTCAAGGATTTCTACAACAACCGCCTCTTTCCCTAACATCGTAGGGTAACCTTTTAATAATGTTTCCAGAGTAAAGTTAATATAGGCGGGCTTATTGCCAGTCAAATCTTCTAAACCAAAATTAAATTGACTCCCTTCGATTAGCTTCGTTGTTGCTTCGTCACCGTCTATGTCTGGAAATACATTATCCACGCCATCACGAAATAATAACTCGTAACCAACAAGCTCCTTTTCGCGGTCTAAAATAGGTTGGCGTGCAGCATAAAAATACATAAATAGTTCCGTACAAATTAATAATAAATAGCAATGGCTATAATATATGGGAAAACACTCTAAATAGCATTAGGTAATTATTATTGATTTAATGAATTGTTATTAAAAATTAGCTATATATGTAAATAAATTTACCGTATATTGGGTGTTTGAGGGTTAAATAGTCAATGAGGCTGTTTTTTGTTCACTTCAGTGTAACAAGTTGGAGTTATCACCTTTAAGCATGATATAGTCAAGACGGATGGTTTTTACCCCAATAGTGTCTTTATTATAATATTTTAAGAGTCATTATTAGGATTAAAAGCCTGTTTTATACAACTTTGTGGAGGCGAATTTGGAAACAGGAATGATTATTTCACTGGCATTGTATTTTGTAGTCATGCTTGGCATTGGACTTTATGCATACAAACAGTCTACAAGTGATGTATCGGGTTATATGCTGGGTGGGCGTAGCTTATCTCCAAGTGTTGCAGCATTATCTGCTGGCGCATCGGATATGAGCGGTTGGATTCTAATGGGGTTACCCGGCGCAATGTTCGTTACTGGCTTTAGTAGCACATGGATAGCAATTGGTTTGGTTATTGGTGCGTGGTTAAACTACTTTTTAGTTGCGCCTCGTTTGCGTGTTTACACTGAAAAAGCAAGCGATTCAATCACCATTCCCGACTACTTCTCTAATCGTTTTAATGATAAATCAAACCTTTTACGTGTAGTTTCTGCGGTAGTAATTATTGTTTTCTTTACGCTTTATACATCATCGGGCGTTGTAGCAGGCGGTAAATTGTTTGAAAGCTCATTTGGCTTAAGTTACGAAATGGGTTTATACATCACCACTGGTGTTGTTGTTTTATATACCTTATTTGGTGGCTTTTTAGCTGTTAGCTTAACGGACTTTGTGCAAGGCTGTATTATGTTTATCGCCTTGATACTTGTACCAACTGTTGCTTACTCTTTATTAGAGCAACCGCTAGAGTCGACGCTTCATAGTGTTAATCCAGGTATGCTTAATTGGATAGGCGCAGGCTCTGCACTAGGTATTATTTCGGCAATGGCATGGGGCTTAGGCTACTTTGGTCAACCTCATATTATTGTGCGTTTTATGTCTGTGCGCAGCGTAAAAGACATGCCAACGGCTCGCCGTATCGGTATGACATGGATGATAGTTGCAGCGATTGGTGCTGTGGGTACTGGTTTATTTGGTGCCGCGTATACATACGAAAACAACATTGTTGTTGACGACCCTGAAACCATTTTCTTAATTCTTTCTGAATTATTATTCCACCCATTAATTGCTGGTTTTTTATTGGCGGCTATTTTAGCTGCAATCATGAGTACTATTTCTTCTCAGTTACTTGTTAGCTCAAGCTCATTAACAGAAGATTTTTATAAAACGTTTTTACGCAAAGAAGCAAGCGACACTGAGCTTGTTACTGTAGGGCGCGTTAGTGTTGCTGCGGTTGCACTGTGTGCGATTTACTTAGCGTATGATAGAGACAGCTCAATATTAAGCTTAGTAAGTAATGCATGGGCAGGTTTTGGTGCGGCATTTGGCCCACTGGTTCTATTTAGCTTGTACTGGAAACGCATGAACTTTGAAGGCGCTCTAGCAGGTATGATTGTAGGTGCTGGTACGGTTCTGTTTTGGATTTACTCACCATTTATGATTGATGGGCAAAGCTTAAGCAGTTACATGTACGAAATTGTACCTGGCTTTATTTTGGCAAGTATTGCAATTGTAGTGGTAAGTTTAGCGACGAAAGAACCAGCGCAAAACATTACTTCGCTATTTGATGAAGTTGAAAAGGAACTTTAATTAAATAGCGTACTATAAGTATAAAAAAAGCCACCAAATTTAATTAGGTGGCTTTTTTATTGCTCGTGTTTTATTGAGACACCATAATCAATAGTTATTTAGCGGGTAATACAGTACTTTCTACGCTGCCAAAGCCAATACGTGCAAAGCCTTCTCTTTCACACCAGCCGCGCATAATTACGTTATCGCCATCTTCTAAAAAGCTGCGTTGCTCACCATTACTCAGGGTTATTTTTTCTTTTCCACCACGAGAAAGCTCTAATAAAGAACCCGCTTCTTCATGTGTAGGGCCTGACTGCGTACCTGAGCCGAGCATGTCACCGGGCATAAAGTTACAGCCATTTACTGTGTGATGAGCCACCATTTGCGCCACTGTCCAGTATGAATGTTTAAAGCTTGAGGCAGAGACCTGCGTGGGTTGGTGGTTTTCATCACGCATTTTTTGAGTTTGAATTTTAACATCCATTTGAATATCAAACGCACCTTGCTCGCGGTTAGCTGCAGATTCTAGGTACGGCATTGGTTGCGGGTCGTTTTCATCACGTGTCCACGCCGTTCTAAAAGGCGCCAGTGCTTCAGTGGTAACAATCCAAGGCGATACGGTTGAGGCAAAGTTTTTAGCTAAAAACGGACCTAATGGTTGGTATTCCCATGCTTGTAAATCTCGTGCCGACCAATCGTTAAATACACAAAAACCAAATACATGGTTTTCAGCGTTTTCAATGGCGATAGCATCACCCAGTGCATTACCTTTGCCTAAGTAAATGCCAAGCTCTAACTCATAATCTAGGCGTTTACATGGGCCAAATGCGGGGGTATCTGCATCGGGTGCTTTAGTTTGCCCTTTAGGGCGGTGAAACGTTTGCCCCGATACATCAATAGATGATGAGCGACCATGATAGCCAATCGGCACCCATTTATAGTTTGGTAAAAGCGGGTTATCAGGGCGGAATAAGCTGCCAACGGCCGTTGCATGGTAAATTGAGGTATAAAAGTCAGTGTAATCACCAATACGACATGGCAGTGAAAACTCTATATCAGCTTGCGCAATAAGGGTACTTTGCATGTCTTTTTGTTGCTGTGCGCCTTCGCGTAATGCCTTTGAAAGCGCTAAACGAAGTGCTGACCAATACTGACTACCTAAACCCATAAATGTATTTAGTGTTGATTCGCTTGCTGCATCAAGGGCTGTTTTAGCATCACCTGTAAAAATGTTTAAGCGGCTCAATTTTGCTAAATCAATAACCTGATCGCCAATAGCAACCCCGCCTCTGAATTCCTCATTTGTGTTTTTAGTACGAAATTCTGCAAAAGGTAAATTTTGAATCGGGAAGTCACAGCCTTTAATATTGGCCGACTCTACCCAGCTGGTTATATTAATGTCGTGGGTTTCGTTAATTTGGCTCATTACTTATCCTTTAGGTTTGATGTGAGGTGCATGTATTTATTTAAGCATACTTGTAACTTGCACCCTACTTTTTAAATATTAAAACGACAAAAAGCAGCGAAGATCGCTGCTTTTAATTTACTCAAAAAAAGTTATAAAACGCCGCGACGCTCTTGGTCTCGCTCAATTGACTCAAACAATGCTTGGAAATTACCTTCACCAAAACCACCGTCATCTACACGCTGGATCATTTCTATGAAAATAGGTCCAAATAAGTTTTTAGAGAAAATTTGTAATAGGTAGCAATTTTCACTTTGGCTATCGACTAATATTTGATGCTCGCGAATTTTTTCTTTGTCTTCTGCAACCCAAGGCACACGGTCAAAAATAGTGTCGTAGTACTCAGGAATAATGTCTAAAGTAGCAATGGTCGATTTATCAAGCTTATCAAGCGAGCTTACTAAATCGTCAGTTAAAAACGCGAGATGTTGTACACCAGGACCATTATATTCGCCTAAGTACTCATCAATTTGGTTGTTGTTATTGCCTTTACCTTCATTAATAGGAATTGAGAAGGTGCCACAGGGCGATTTAAGTGCATACGATAGCAACGCTGTTTTTTGCCCTTTAATATCGAAGTAGCGTACTTCTGTAAAACCAAACACGTCTTTGTAAAAGTTTGCCCATGTTTCCATAGTGCCTTTATAAACGTTATTAGTTAAGTGATCTATACGAATAAAGCCTTTATCTTGAACTACATTTGGAGATGATAAATCTTCAAAGTCAGACTCATAAATAGACCCTTTATCACCAAATTGCTCAATAAAGTAAATTAGGCTGTCGCCAATACCGTAAATTGCGGGATAAGGTAAGTCTTTATGGGTAGAATCGGTTGCGGGTTTTGCACCCCTTGCCACAGCTGTTTCAAATGCATACTGTGCATCGTTTACGCGCCAACCCATAGAGCAAATTGCTGGTCCATGACTTTTTGCAAATTCAGCAGAAAAGCCATCACGTTCGTTATTTAGTAAAAAGTGAATGTCGTTTTGGTTGTAGTAGACAATATCTTTGCCTTTAAATTTTTTTAATTTTGAAAAACCAAAATCAGTAAACACTTTATCCATGTAGTCTGCATCAGGTGTTGCGTATTCAGTAAACTCAATACCAACTAAACCTAGTGGATTATTTGCTTCACTCATTTTTATTACTCCTGCAATAAATATTGCTACTGCGATTATGTGTTGTTGTCGTGTTGAGCTAGATAATCAACTAGATTTTGGATTTGGGGAAGAGGGGGGGCAGATTTAGCATTTGAGTAAACTGTAAATTTAATAAGACGTTTAATGGGTCAGTAGGTTTATACCTTACGCTTTAGCGTAAACAAGTATAAATTAGCTTGATAATTTTAGTTTATTAAAGTTTAAGGTGCTGATTTAAATAAATAAAAAAGAGGTTTTATAAAAATAAAACCTCTTTTAAAAATGTGGTTACGTATTGTTTTTTGTACTTAATTGTTTACACTTTGTGTGCGATTGTTAAAAAACGTGTTGCGCTGCTCGAGCCAAAGGTTAGGTTTTACCGTGGGTGCTGCTTGGTAATGGCGCTCAATAGCTTGGTTTAATACCCGTGTTGTAGGGGTAAACGTAAGCTTTGATTGAGCGCTGCCCATGCTTTTAATTTCGTCTCGACTCAGGGCGCGCCCAGCATATAAAAGGGCGTTTAAATAACCAGGTACTGTTTCAAAGTTGTTATCTGTAAAGAGTAAAACAGCTGATGTTAATGCCCAGGTGTTATTTATTTCACCGTCTTCTTTAACACCAGCAAGCTCGCCGTCAATGTACACTTCAAATACCCCATTGCTGGGGGCGGTATAAAATACAAATGCTACACGGTGCCAGTTTTCAGGCTCTGTTTGCCCAAAATAACCACTATCACTGGTTGATTTACCGTAACCGCCCGTTGGGTCGATAAACATATCGGCATCATCAGTGAGGTAATCTTGTGTGTTTGCTTGCATAATAGCGCGATAAATATCTTTACCTTCTTCAGGCCAGTATAAATCCATTACTAAGGTGTAGTCAGAGACCATGCCTTCGCTTGCATAATCACCATTGGCAGGTGTATTGAGGGTTATTAATAGCCCCTCAGTAGGCGCGTGGCGTGAAAACGCCATTACCCCGGAGCTGCCATCAGCAAAATCAGAAATACCAAGCGCTTGCGTGGTACTATATTGAGTTTCCTCAGGGCCCCAGTTTGTTTGCTCAGGGTCAAAGTAGCTTAATACCGAAGGACCATAATCTGGTGTTAAAGGGTTGTTAGCATCGTCAAAATTCCACACTGTGATGTTGTTTTGTTCATCACATGAAAAGAGTCGATTATCGGTATCTAGGTATAGGCATTGGCTGGTTCTAAAGCGCGCATATTGATCAAGTAACCACCATGCTTCGTCAATGGCTTCTACGTTTAAAAAGTTGACGCCATTAAAAAATAATTCAGGATTAAGCGCTGCGCCTTTAAATAAAGCAACTTGATAGGTGCTCGACGCTTGTATATCGTCTGGTTTGAGTAAAAACCAATCGGGTTGACTGGCAAACATGGTGTTTAAATCGCTCCCAGTAACCGTTACGCTATATAACGAATTAAAGCCGGGTGTGTTAGAGGGCTGGCGCTCAACATAGTAGACTTTATGAAAGTCTTCTTGTGTTACAGCCCCTGGTGTCCACCTTGTTTGTACTAACTTAGGGTTGAGCAGGGCGGCCGTTATATCACTAGCATGGGCTGCAGCTAATGCCGTTATTTCTGCAAGCTCGATACTACTTGGGTAATTTTCAGAAATAGCAATTTCTGTGTTTGCATCGGGCGCATAACGCCCCATAATTTCGTCGATGGCACGTTTTGTTGCTTCATCACGTTCGCTAACGCTGTCAGTTTCAATGGTGCTGTAATCTATCGTTGGCGATGTTTTATCTTGCAGATTAAATGTCAGGGTAACATCGGTAATGCCTTTGGCATAAAAATCTGGCTGAATAACCACAGCGCCGTTCTCGAGCGTATTATAGCTTTCTCCGCCATGAGTATGGCCGCCTAATACTAAGTCTATACCGCTTACATCGGTTGCCATATCAATATCTAAGCCTTCACCTAAATGGCTTAGCATTACCATATAATCAACGTCGTCTTGATACTGGCTTACTATACTTTGCGCTATTTGTTGCCACTGCCAGCTCATTTTAAATTGTTGGATAAAATCTGGAATAGGCTCATCATCTATCGGCTCATCTAGTTCGTTCCATGGTACAGAGGTCATGCCGAATACGCCCAAGGTCACACAGCCCACTTGTACTTTAGCGAAGCCTACAGCGGCAAAATCTTGTAATTGTTCACCTTCGTAGCGCGTATTGCTGGCAAGCACAATGGCATTGTCATCTTGTGAATAGCTTAATAATTTTTCAGGTCCCCATGCATAGTCGTGATTACCTACCACACGTAAATCAAACTGCATGGCTTTAATGGCCTCTTCTGTAGCGCTACCTTGTGATAGTTGCTCAGCAACCGTGCCTTTTTCGTAGTCATCACCCCCGTTGGTAAACAGGGTATGCGGCGTTTGTGCAAGTACTTGGTTGTAGTAGGCTTTTATGCGGCTAAAGTATTGCTCTTCATAACCGAATCGAGCATGTAAGTCGGCAACGTGAATAAACCTTACTGATTGCTCTGCTGCCGTGCTGTCACACGTTGGGCCAATAGCAGCAAAGGCCTCTTTACGCTGCATCATTATAGCGAAGGTACCCAGAGCTGTTACTTGTGCACTGACAAAGCCATCTTCAACAAAAGAGTTATCAATAACCGCCCAGCCATCGCCAGATTGTCTAGCAATAAAGAGCTGGCCACCTAATTGGTAATCATCAGGTATTTTTATGGCGATCGTAATTGGGTTGCTAAAGGAAAGCGTACTTGGGGTCAGTAGGTGTATATCTGAGATAATATTTAACAGTGCATTGGCATCATCTAATACTGTTTTTTCGTAGGTAAGCTCAGTACTTTGAGAAACAGCATTGGCGGGTACAGTCAGCAAAAAGCTTCCTTCATCAAGGCTGACATCTAAACCGGTAGTTGTAGATACGGTTAACTCGCTTGGCTCTGGCTCGACTAGATCGTTAGGGTTAGTTGTCACTTGATCGTCTGAACCACCACAGGCAGATAATAAAAAAATACAAAAAATTAAAAATGGGGTGCGATATAAAGTTAACAAGCGCATGTACTGCGTCCCTGAGACAAGTTAAAAATTAATCAGCAGATAATAGCAGTTTACAGCGAGGTGATATAGAAGTTTGAGAAAATTTCCCCCATAGCGGCTATGGGGGAAATTATAAGTAGTATTACGCGTAATTAAACGTGCAATATTATGCGGTTTTTTCTTCCAGACCTTGTTTTTCCCATACTTTCGCTTTAAAGCTCATTAGTACTAGAACAATACCAACACCAATGCTAAATAAGGCAATTTGTAAATATAAGTTAGGGATTTCTTGAACGTTATTCGGATCAAAGTTACCCGCAAGTATACCCGAGATAACATTACCAATAGAGTAGGTTAATACAAATACACCCATTAACTGACCTGTATAACGGCGAGGTGATAATTTGCTTACTGCACTTAATGCTACAGGGCTTAAACAAAGCTCACCCACTGTATGTAAAAAGTAAGTAGTAACAAGCCAATAAGGCGCCACTTTTAAGCCTTCAGCAGCGTACTGAGCAGCCATAAACATGACTAAAAAGCCAGAAGCCATAATAATCAAGCCAAGTGCACATTTAACGCTGTAAGTAGGTGATATCATTTTTTTAGATAAATTAATCCAAAGCGCTGCAAAAAATGGTGACAGTACAATAATAAACAGTGAGTTTAAAGATTGAAACCATGTAGTTGGAATTTCAAACGTACCGATAAGGCGGTCTGTGTAATCACGAGCAAATAGGTTAAGTGATGAACCCGCTTGCTCAAAACCAGACCAAAAACACGCAGAGGCAACACACACTAAAAATAGTGCCCACATTCTTTGTTTTTCTTCACCAGTTAAATTGCCTTTAAAGTAAATAAGGCCAAAATATACAAAAAATATAACAGTAAATATAACGGCTGTGTAACCAGCTACAACCGACGGGTTTATGGTAATAACACCCGTCATAGCGGCTACTGTAACGCCAGTAACAACAGCAACAAACAATGCTATAGCGCCCCATGTACGAGATGCGCCTTTAGCGCTTAATGGGTTGGCCGGTAATGCGCTATGCTCAGGAAGGTTGCTAAGTGTGCGCTTATATTGGATTAAACCAATAGCCATACCCACAGCAGCTGCACCAAATGCCCAGTGCCAGCCTACATTTTCCATAAAGTAACCACATACGTAGTAACCTATTAGCGAGCCCAAGTTAATACCCATGTAGTATATAGCGTAACCGCCATCACGGCGCTCATCAGCATCGCTGTATAGCTGACCTACCATTGCGCTGATATTTGGTTTAAGTAAACCAGTACCAGTAGCTACAAATATTAAACCAATAAAAAATGAATACTCATGAGGCACGGCCAAAATAATATGGCCACACATGATGATGATACCGCCATACCACACGGCTTTTTGGCCACCGAATAATCTATCGGCAAGCCAACCTCCTGGCAGGCCTAAAAAGTATACTGCACCTGTGTATAAACCGTATATTGCAGCTGCTGATGCAACAGTAAAGCCTAAGCCTTCTTGTTGTAAGCTTGCTGTCATAAACAATACGAGCATTGCTCGCATGCCGTAGTAACTCATACGTTCCCACATCTCAGTGAAGAACAATGTTGAAAGTCCTTTAGGGTGGCCAAACCAACCACTATCTGGAGCTGAACTCATATTTACTTCCTAACTTTAAGAATTGTTGTAATGGCCTTATAATTTTTTGCTTTAGCTGTTTTGTGCCCTGGGGCACTAATACCAATCCGTATTAATACTTAATCATTTTCAGGGGTTAAACGTGTCGTTATCTGCGTTAAAAAATTCTTATTTAGAACAACTAATTAGCGAATTTTTTGCCTTGCTATCAACACGTTTATCCATCCTCAAAATAGATCACTTAATTATGCGGATTGGTATAAAACGCTCGACCATCTGTATATTATTTGTAGCTAAGATAATGATTTGCTAAATGGTAGTAACACCACAAGGTAAGAGACACACCCTTATCCTAGTTACAATTGCGCTCAAGTATACATATACCTTAGTGCGAGGGGAAGCATTCGCGATGTATCACCTTGCACTGCGTTAAAAGTCTGCATAAGGAATAATTGGGGTGCCAGGAAACTCTAACGTCCCGTACACAGGATTGAAATAGTAACGAATATACAGCTGGCCAAAGTTCGGCTCATAAAAATCAGAGCGGTCAATTGCTAAGTAACCACCAAAAAACCAATGCGGCGTTATACGGTACTCAAAGCTCCCTTCAAGATTGTATGACACGCCTACGCTGTCATCACTCTCAAATACAGGGTCTACTCCGGTTATCGACTCTCTATCGTAGGCTTGTAGTTGCAAGTCTGTATCGTTGGGATAAAAGTCAATCGCTTGGGTTTTTGTTTGCGAATACGATATGCCCGTTTTTAAGCGATAAACAAAATCATCACCCCAGCGCGCATCGTAGCTTAAAGGCAGTGACAACCCAACGTAGTTTTGTGGGCTATAGTAACCGCCGTGACCCCATGTTTCTTCACTTAAATTATACTGATACGCCCAATGTAATAGGCTTGCGCCGACAGTGAATTCGCGTTCTTGATTGCTAATAACGCGATAATACGACCCACCCATAACTCTATAGCGTTGATTATCTTTAACATTTTGACCTTTATAAAGTGTAAAGTCGGCGCTTGACCAAAAGCCCCAATCGCCACCTAAATCATGAGATAGATTGGCCGTTAGGCCAGTTGAGCGCACGCCGCCCCAAATTTCACCGGTATTTACATCCTCAAGGCCAGCATAAGAGAGCACAGAGCTAGTTACAGGGCGTTTTTCGAGCTCTAGGCTATAGCCAAAATCGCCAATGCTGTTTGCGTAGTTTACACCCCATACTATGTCTTCAATCAAAAAGCCAAGTGGGGTAGTACCCACATCAACACGCCAATTTTCATTTTGCCAGCCAATACCTATATCGACCCCATCTTGCTCAGGGCTAACCTCATCAATGCCGCAGGTAAATATACACAGTGCACCTTGGCCGTAGCGGCTTCCAGCAAATTGCTCATCAAAGCGCGTTGTTTGTGCACTGATGCTAGTTGGATCTATTTTAATAAACCCTTGACCTTGCCAAAGTGGAAAGTAGGCCTCAATAGGGACTAAGCCAGCGCCAAGCGTCGCTTCGCTTTCTGTACTTGTTTGGCCACTAAAGTTAACCCCAATGGCAATGTATGCTTGGTTTTTGCTTTGCTCATTTATAAGCTCGCGTTTAGCACCATTGATATACCACGCATCATTTTCATCTATACGCGCAATTTGTTTGTAAAACGATTCATCGTTTAGGCCTTGCTCGCTCGATAGTGTTTTTAAATACCATTGCTTAGCTTGGTCTTGCTCATTAAAGTTTCGGGCAACTTCAGCGCCCAAATAACTAAGCTCTTTATCATTGGGTGATTTAGCTATTAATTGATTGGCTAAAGCTAACGCATCACCTGCGTAATTAAAGTCATTTAACGATGCCATAATTTGGCGCTGTAAATAGGCCTGCTGATCATCTGTTTGCACTATTGCACGCTCAGTCACTTCTTTTGCTTGAAAGTCGTTACCTAATTCTCTATGAGCTTTTGCTATTGCTAACATAGCTTGAGGGTCAATTGGCTGATTGTTTTTTAGTTTTTGTTGATAAACAATAATTGCCGACTCACGCTGCTCAAGGGCTAAATTAGCATTTATTAATGCCGTGGTCGTTGCGGGGGTACTTGGGTACTTTTGATCAAGCTGGTTTAGCTTAGCTAATAGTTCGCCACCTTCGTAATACTCATTAATATATGTAGTGTATAAATTGACGTACTGCTCTATTTCGCCAGTACTGGCATTACTAGGTAAACTGTAATTGGTAAACCATTGCTCTACAGATGGGCGCTCATTTTGCTCGAGTAGCCATTCTCCATACAGCATATGCCAATAAGGTGATAAAGAAGGCTCAGTATTTAATGCATCATTAATTAACTTTATAGCGTGTTTTTTCTCATCTATTTGATACCAGCTACGCGATAGCTCGGCTTTCATTACGGGTGTTAAATTTTGCGCTTCTAAATTACTTAAATGAAAAATAGCCGTGGTTCTATTTTTGCTATTTAAGTGGCGCTCACTTTGTCTGAGAGATTCGTTCAGCCTAAGCTGTTGCTCAAGCGTAATTATGTCGTCATTTCGCTCATTAACTGGTACATACTCTAAGGTGTTTAAAGCACCTTGGTAATCATCTATTGAGCGCAAAAATAGGGCATGGCTGTAGCGTAACTGTGGATTAAGAGGAAACTGCCAAAGCACATTGTTAAATAACGTTTTTGCCTTTTGCGTTAACCCATTTTGTTGATAAATAAACGCTAAGTCATAATAAAGCCAAGGCTGCTCAGGGGCTAATTCTATGGCCTCTCTTAAAGTCTGCTCTGCAAGTTCTACCTCACCCGAATCGGTGTACTGACGTGCTTTTTCGCGAAGCAGGCTACTCAATGAAGCTACATAAACGGGCTTTAGCTGTGCTTTTTGCGTATCGGATAAAGCATTGTAAAAGTTGATTAACGACTGCTCAGAGTTATCCAGTTCAGCGATTTCTAATAACCCGGTCAAGGCACCATTATTTAAAGGATCACCTTTGAGCACCGTTTGGTATATGGTTGCCGCCTGAGAGTAGTTACCTTGTGCGAATTGTAATAGCCCTCGGTTATACAAAACAGTAGCAGGGTCTTGTTCTAAGGTCTTGGCTAAATCTAGCTTTAGCTTGGCTGTTTTAAATTCACGCTCGTTTATAGCTTCTTTTGCTTGACGGATATAAAGCCAAAATTTAGCTGTAGTAGCTAACGCTTTTAATGTTTCGCGCTCAGCAAAATCGGCAGTGTTACTTTGCGCCCGCGTAAAATAATTATATGATTTTTGGTTTTCACCCATTCGCAGGTATAAGATGCCAAGGCTGCGCATAATCGCGCCATCTTTTGGGCGCCCTTTGAGTGCTTCCAATAAAATGGGCTCTGCGGCAGCTAACTTGTTTTTTTCAAGTAATGCTTCTCCTTTCACCCATAACTGATAGTGCGGATTAGCTAATAGCTTTTGTCGCGCTTTAAGATCTTTTTTGAAATCTTGATACTGTAGCTCACCTTTACTACTGAAAGGGTACACAGTGAAGTAGCGCTGAAATTGCTTATCAGTAGCGCTGTTTAATTGCATGTTAGATAGAGCACCTAACCAAATCGCTTCTACTTCATTACTATAACGAGAGGTAGCGCCATATTTGCTTAAAAGAGATAACGCAGTGTCATCAGTCGGGTTACTTCTGAGTAAGTGGCGAGCGTATGGGATATCTATAGCACCAATGCTTTCATAGGTGCGTAGCAGCCTTTCGTAACCTTTTTTTACATTTTGCCATTGGCTTTGATCTTGTGCATACCAACTTAAATGCTCTAACTCAAACGCTAGGCTTGGATAGGCATTTTTAAAAAGAGAATTGTAAATTAAGCGTGCTTGTTCAAAGCGACCCGCACGGGCAAGTAATTTAGCTTGCTGTATGTCCGCTTTATCTTCATTTTCTAATCTAGCAACTAATCGTAATTGCTCTATACAAGGGTGAACTTGTGTATTGCTATTATCTATTCTTCTTAATATTTGATTTGCTTCCCCCGCTTTGCCATTGGCAAATTCATAGCGAGCAAGCGCACACTGACTTTCTATGCGATTAGGCGCTATTGCCAATAGCTTTTGTAAGCTATCGGCAACTAAGTCTTTATTTTCTTGTACTTCACCAATGTTGATTTGGCTTAAAAGCCACTCAACAGAGCGTGTATCAATGTCATTATTTGTTTTAGCATGTACACTTGCGCTGACTGCTAACGTACAAACAACAGCCCATTTTAGCGACATTCAGTGCTCCACATTGGCTTGAGCGTCCCGTCTGCTGATATTGAAAAGCGTTTATTAAGTGCGCTACTACCAAATAGATTTAATACACTGTCGTAGTAGCGAGTTCGTGTAAATGATTTATCGACCATCAACTTTTGTTGAATAGCCATAACCTGCGAATCATCCCCTTTTTCTTTTAGCATTGGCAATAGGGCAGCATTAAAACCAACTGGGCCACGCTTTTGGGTTTTGCCAGAGCTTGCATAAGTGTTTAAAGGCACATAGCCGCGGCTGTTTATAGCCTCTAAAAAAGGACTAAATTGTTCGCTTAGCTGCGTTTTGTAAGGGGCATCCTCTGCCATCATACTGGCCCATAAGTAAACCCGAATGGCATTGTAGCTGCCTAAGTCAGTTGCTTTATTATTATGATAAAAGCCTTTTGCAGGGCTATACATTACCCAATCAGGACTAACGCCGTTTTTAGCGGTGTCTAAAATAAGCTTGGCAGACGCTTCATGGAGTTGCTGCCACGGGGAATTGGGGTATAGTTTGCTAAACTGCTGATAAATAAACAACGGAGAATAGCTAGGGTTAAGTTTGTAGGTGTTATTTTCAAACTCAAACCCAGCCGGTGCGGGTAATAAAGTCAGCCCTAAACCAGAGATATAAGCGGTTTCCTCTCGCATAATACGCTGCGCTAATACGGCAGCTAAAATACTATAACGGCGTTCATCCCATAAGATGGCTGCTTGCGATAAACTATATGCTATCCATAAATCAGAATCTGATGCTGGGTTTGAGTCTAAAATTCCAGTGGTGTCATTACCTGTTTTGCCCCATTGCCAAGCAGGTAAACGTGTACTTAAATCACCTTCAGAGAGGTGCTCTTGCGTCCAGTCTAAAATAGTATCAAACGCAGCTTTATCATTTGCCACTAGCGCAAAAAATAGCGCGTATGATTGACCTTCTGAGGTGGTAATATTTTGCTTTGAGCCTAAGTCGATAACGCGCCCTTCATCACTAACAAAGTGGTTTTTAAATACTTGCCATCCTTGCCAGGGCTCGCACTGCTGTGTTTGCGCTGATACAGAAAAACTAAAAAATGTGACTATTAATAATGCACGGTTAAGTAATGTCATTATTCATCTCCTTCAGCTAAACGTTTATGGGTAAGTGCTTGCAGTAATCGCCATAAAATAAATGAGATCAATAACAGCGTTAATATCGAAAGTAGAGCTAAAATAAACGGGTGGTCAGACAAATGGAACCACACCAGTGTATGTACAGGAATATGGCCTACAAAGTATTGCTCATCAGTTTTTATGGTTTTAACACCTTGTGAGTTTATAACTGCGGCACTGCCTTTTAATTGACTTAATGTTTGTGAGTCCATAAGGGTTTTATCAATTAAGCCAAAAGCTTTTTCGGTAGTTGCATTGAGTGACACGACAGAGCGCTCAGAATCAAAAGGAGATTGATACGCTGTAATGACCGCCATATCACCACTGCTTTTTACACTTACTTGGATTTTGTCGGGCGTTTGCTCATCGTATGCACCGTTATAGATTGCCTGCTTTATTTCGCGCTGATTATTATTTAAAAGTACATTTGTTTGCACATCTTCATCTAGTTGTTGTGCTGTGTTATTAGGCTTTGCAATAACTAGAATATCTTTATCGTCTAAGTCAACGTTCTCATTTAAATGGGCAACGGCCATTCTATGGGTTGGGTAACCTGTTATAGCACCAAAATGTCCAGTAAGATTAAACAGTAACGTTAATGCTTTTGCAGAAGGTTGCTGATCAACAAGTACAAGTGTTTGTTGTAAGTCGGCATATTTAGTGTAAGGGAAACCACTATTAGCAAATACGTTTAAATCCGGTAGGGCAATGTAATGATCAAAACCACTTACATCAATGTGTGAATTACCATCAATAACACCAAACTCACCACCTGGCGGCGCTATCGCACATTCACCTTTTTTCAATACCGCAAATCTAAAATCAAAGTTTAGCTCGTTCCGAGTGGCTAAGTTGATGCCATTCAGTGAAAAGTTTTCTGCGTTTTGTGTGGTATCAGTATTGGCTATAAGTGGCAATAAGGTTTTTGTAGTATTAAGTGTAGAGTCGTCATTATCTAGCAAGTATCCACTAATAAACTTTTGATTAATCAACATATTCAATCGAGAGTCTAAAGACTCGCTCTCGGGCGTGCTGCGATACTGTAATGTGATGGGGATGCCTTTTTCGCGCCAGGTAAATAAATCGGGTGCAAAGCGCACGTTTAATTTCACGGGCCCGTTATTTAACCCCTGTGCTTGTAGTTGGGTATCAAAATCGATTAGTTCGTCAAAATGTACCGCTCTATCACCGCGTAACCAACGTGGGGCGTCGTAAGGCTTACGAAGCGGGAGTTGATTAATTGCTTCTATGCTTGCAGTCCTACCTGTCATTACTTTGTGCCCGAAAGCTAACCCAGTAACGGCTGTTTTTAAATCATCTTCATCACGACCCAAAATAAGCAACATTTTGCTGTATCTATGCAGTGGGTTTGAAATAATCTCAACGGTTGGCTTTTCAACATCTGGGTAATCTTTTAAAAAGTCAGGCTTTGAATCGTTGGTAATAAAAACTACGCTGTGCGTATCTAATGATTTATTAATGACTACCGGGAAATCAGCACCGCGCCAGTCAGCTTGTGCGCCAAACCAACTAGATAAAGTGGCTGCCGCTTCAATCGTTTTGGTGTTAGGTGTTTTTGCAAACACAAACGGTAAGCTTAACTTATTATAATCTTTGGCATCAAAAAAAGGCGCTGGTAAATATTCCAAACGACTATCTATTGCTAATTGCTTTTGATTAAGTGTGATATTGCTCGATTTATTAATTTCGGTCCAAATAGAGCGGCTAAAGTAGTCTTGGCAACGTAAATCATAATAGCCCACAAGCTCAAAGCGTACTTGGTTGTAGTCTTGTACATATTTAGCATTGAGTTTAAGGCTATGATTAACCGTATTTTTAACTACACTTAGTTGCTCATTGATGGGCAGTACAGTGACTAAGTTTTCATTAAAATACACTTTTAAATGCGATACGTTAGCAATTAATGATGGCGAGTTTGTGTAAGAAAAATTAAGCTGTAAATCGGTGCTTAATTTATCAATGCGGTTTGTAAAATCCACTCTTGAGTTATTGTTTATGCCATCTAGCTTGTAACCATTAAAACCTAAAGCAGCAAAGTCTAATCGTAAACTAGATACGTTGGCGCTCTCAGGGTAGCCATTTATAAACACAGATTTATCGTGCATTGGCTCAATAGCACATGCCTTATGGGCGCTGCATGTTATAAACAGTATTAGAAATGTATTAAGCAAATTTTTAATCATAATTATTATGCACTATTGGTTTTTTAGGGGTGAAAGAGTTTATATATACAACAATTTTTGTCATTAATTTTACAAACGGTTGTAACGGCTTAGGAGCATGAAACAATAAATTGCTAAATCCTCTTAAACTTGTTTTTTGTACTTCTTTAAAACTATAAGAAGGGCGGTCATGGCGAAAGTTGTTTTGCCAATCAAGCCATGCATCCGCTCTTGAAAAGGTGCATTGTATAAATGCTTTTTGCTTTTCGAGCGAAAGATCTTTTAAGGTTAAGCCTATTTGTTTGTTTCGAGTGTTACAAACATACGTTGTAAACGAAAATTGCTTATTACCGCGGCTCATTAATAGCTCTATTTTATCGTTTACACGGCATAAGTGAGCATGTTCTGTTTCAATGCCCACCCCGTTATCAGAGTAATCAGTTATTTTAACTTTTAACGTATGGCCATTTGCTAAACGCACACCCGCTGGAAAGTGCGCCTTAATACGATGTGATTGCCTTACTTGTCTTGCTTCGGCTGCAACGGCTACCGCAGCGCCTAGAATAATAATATTGTAGATTGCCCACCCCATGCTTATCAGTAAAACGCCCACTTGGCTTGGGTCGCCAAAGCCTAAGCGTAAAATACCTACCAGCATGCCCACTAGGTTTATCAGCAAAAGCACCAAGTAAGGTTTAGATATTCCCCAATCGTAATGTTCTTTATCGTTTAAGCCACCTTTCTCGGTCACATTAAATTTACCCTTATTAGGGTTTATTAACGCAACGGTTGTTGGCTTTAATATGTACCACGCAAGCACAGACTCATACACTTCACCCCAAAAAGAGTAGCGATATTTACCCTGTATGCGCGAGTTGGTCGCTTTTATTTGTATTAACGTAGGCACTACGTAAATAAAAATGGCTAAAAATGGTGCATAAATAATGTACGCATTAAAGTATATAAGCGCTAAGGGGGCGGTTAAAAATACAATCCGCGGAATGCCTGATAAGAAATGCAACATGGCGTTTAGGTAGCATAAGCGCTGAGGTATATCGAGCCCTTTACCTAAAATTGGATTATCGAGTCTAAATATTTGCGCCATACCTCGCGCCCACCGAATACGCTGACCAATATGAGCTGAAAGGCTATCTGTAGCAAGCCCTGCAGCTTGAGGGATATTAATATATGCGGTTTTATAACCGGCACGTTGCATACGCAGAGCAGTGTGGGCATCTTCGGTTACTGTTTCAAAAGCAAAGCCACCAATATCATCCAGAGCTTGTCTTTTTAGTACAGCACATGAGCCACAAAAAAAGGTCGCATCCCACATGTCATTACCGTCTTGAATTAACCCGTAAAAAAGCATGTTTTCATTAGGTATTTGGCTGTGGTTATTCAAGTTACGCTCAAACGGGTCCGCAGAAAAAAAGTGATGCGGTGTTTGCACTAAACATACTTTACTATCTTTTAAAAATTGTCCCATGGTCATTTGTAAAAATGAGCGGGCAGGGACGTGGTCGCAATCAAAAATAGCGATGTAATCACCGTTGGTATAGCGCATGGCGCTGTTCATGTTACCGGCTTTAGCGTGGTTATTATCAGGGCGAGTTAAATAACCGACTCCCACTTTCTGAGCAAACTCTTTAAATTCAGGGCGTTTTCCATCATCAAGAATATACACGTTTAGTTTATCTGCGGGCCAATCAATACTCATGGCTGCAAGTGTGGTTGGCTGCACAACACTCAGTGGCTCATTATAAGTAGGTATGTATACATCAACTGTTGGCCATAAGTCGGTGTTTTCAGGCAACGGAACAGGTTTGCGCTCAAGCGGGTTTATAGTTTGGAAAAAGCCTAAAATAAGCACTAGCCACGCATAGGTTTCTGCCAGCAGCAAGCCTGCGCCCAAGGTAAGTGCTACAGGGTCATCCCAATTAAGGGTTTCTGTGTAGCGCCACCATAAATAACGCGATGAAGTGGTTACCGATAGGGTGATCATTACAATCGTGGCCATTTGCCCTTTTACGCGCTTAAGCCCATAAGCCACTATTAATATAAAACTAATAAACACAGCTTGTGCTTCTAAGCTAAACGGAATGGTGATAAAAATAGCCAGTAAAAATAATATAAAGGCTACAACCACATATTTGATTAGTTTGTTTTGCCAAATCTTAGCGTCAGCCATGGTTTTAAAAGCGCTTTTTTTAGGTCCCTTAGCATTTTTTGACAATAAGCGTTTTAGCATTCGCCCTAGCTTTAAATCAAACCAACGCAACTGTTTAAGTGAGTAGCTTACCCCATTATAAAACTGGTTAGAGAGCCGCTCCCTTACTGAATTTTTTTTGGGTCTGTTTTTAAAAAATAATAAATAAACACTTTGGATGATAAAGCGTAAAATATTTGAATAAATAAACGTACGGTACGGTAAGCGCAGATGCGGGTAGTAATCATATAAAATAAGTTCAAAGTTAATTTTGTGGTCTTTTATATTGATAAACAATGAACTGATTAGCGTAATAAAAGGCATTAAAAAGGCTTCTATTACGTTTACTTTGTGCTGATTAAAATAGCTATGAAACTTAAATAAAATATAACGGACAAGTTTTTCAGTAAATATAATGCTTAACAGTATATATAAAGTACTGTGTATTGGGCGCTTATAAAATAGAGAAAAGCTCATAATTACAAAGCCGACTTACTTACAAGCCAACCGGCAAGCGTTTCAAAGTCATCGTTAGCAACACTGTATGGCGCACAGTTAAGCGCTACATTTCGATAGGCTGTAGACTCTTTAATGACTTCATCACTGTTTATAAAAAAAGGCGCCATAAATGGTAAAGTGGATTGCCACAATGAAAACAGATCAAATTCAAGTGTTGATGCAGAGTTATAACGATTGACTAAAAAAAAGTGTTTCCACTGGTTGTCAGTCTGTTTTAACGTTTGTAGATTTTTGTAAATTAAGCTGTGACAAATAGCATCACAATTAACTATTTCAATTACTATGTCGTTTTTATCTAGGGGGTAATGGGTAATATCGACATGTGCAGGGCAATCGAATAGAAGCCAGGTATCTTTGTTATAATCCAGTTTATTGCAATTGTTAACAAGCTCAAATAACGCTTCACGACTTACGCAATTGTTGCCGAATGGCAAAAATACAATGCCATCACTATCTTGATGAAAGTGCGCTAAAGCGTCCTCAAAACGTTCCTCATTGCTCCAACCCTGGTTGTATTGCCAAGGCAGGCCAAAGTGCAGTCCCAAATCGCTTTTAGAATCTAAATCTATAGCAATCACATCTGAGCCTGATTTTTTTAATACGCAGGCTAAGTTGGCAACCATCGAAGTAGCGCCAGTACCGCCTTTAATGCCTTTTAGAAAAACTCTTTGCAAAGGGTTGTTTACCTGTCGTTTTAATTACACATTACGCATTTACCGCACGGTGTATTTCGTTTAGTAATGCGTATTTTTTTATTGTTTGTTTATTTTTCTGTTTATTAACAATTTCAACGTAATCTTCGCTTTTGCCACCAAAGCGTCGTGCGAGGTTCTCAATGTCGTTGGATGTTAAGGTTTCAGAGCTTTTTGTTGTTAATTTGTGCATTGATGCCTTTGTGCTAAAGTTTATTATTTTTATTTAAAGTGGACAATATTTGTCTATTATATATAGAATAGCGGGTAAAACTAGTAAAAAAGTATTTTTTATAGGCTAAATTCAGTGCAAAACTTTAACATTTCAGGCTTACAGCCCGCTGCTACAGAGCTAAAACCTGCATCGTTATATGCAATTTTAGCCCCTTTAGATCATTTTTCTACTGAACTGGCCCTACATGCAATTAATAAGCCCTCAACCTCTGATATTTATATTGTTTCTTCGCAAATAGAGACATTTTTTGAGGGTGCTTACAGCGATGCTTTAAATCACGCATTTGACCAGCACAAAGTGCACCCATTCAGGTTTTCTGCTGACACCCGCGACTGGCCCAAACAACAAATAATTAACAATACTTTAAAAGAGCTAAATGCTTATAAACATTTAAACGAAGCGCTCGTTATTGTGCACTTTAGCACGACGGATTTAGCCTCGTTGGATCAGCGGCAACTGACAAATAGTATTCATGCCTTTAAGGGTTTTAGTAGAGATTCGGGGGCGACTACTTTATTTTTAGTTTCTGGCCCTGAAGTAACTAACTATCGTTTTCTATTTAGGCGGTTAAATGATGTTTTAGATGGGTTAGTTTATGTTGAGAATGATTCAACGGTGCGTGTGCTTGAATACGATTATTGGCACCACAGTACGGGTATTTTGGCCTCGGTGCAGTACCCTTTAATGATTGAAGATGGTCACTTTAAAGTCCAACAAGATACTATTATTGAAAAACAACCCTTAACTGCGGGTGTGTTTGCAGATGAAGATGAAGTGTGGATTGTGCAAGGGGCGATTCCTGAAGGTACCAAGCTTCCTGCAAAATATAAAATAATAAAAGACAACAACGCGCTTTTTTCAAAAGGTCCTAAACTTGAAGCGGCGACATTGGTGTTTGCAGTGTCGCGTTATACCGATTTAGCTCTGCTTGCTAAGCAATGTTTTGAGCTTAGAAAAAACTGCGGCCGTTGGCTTAAATTAGTGATTCAAAACGTTGATGGTGTGATCCGCCATCAAGATGAATGCTTATTTTTGACTTTAGGTGTTAACCTTATTTTGTATAGTTTTTCAGAGCCTTCAAGATTGCTTTCACAGGTTCAGTCAATTCAAGGGTTTCAGTTTTCAAGGCCCTTACCGCCCTCTATTGAACATGTACTTCAATTTACCGAAAATACCTTTTCGAAAGGCTACTTACCTTTTATAGAGTTTACCAAACAGGTTGAAGTGCACAGCGATTCAGCTGTAAATCTAGGGGTTAGCGGGGTGTTGGTTAAACTTGAGCTTTTACCCCGAATTGACCCCATCCATCCATTGCATTTGTTTCATATTAAACGTGAAGGTGACGTTTTCAGTTTGGTAGAAAATACCGTGTACTTGTACTTGCATGCGTGTCGCGAAAATGATGTTAATAACGCGATAAAACACTTATTTAAATTAGAAACAAACGACTTTTTTGCACAGCAAAATATAATCTCTGATCATTTTTATATTCAGCAAGAATGTAAACAACTCAGGCGTTACTATGCAGGGCAGGATATAACGGATTACTCTGCCCAATTAACGGAAAATGAAAGCTATAAATTTACTCAAGCAATTGATGCAAGTGTTGCAGCAGATATAGAAACCCCTGAGTTTACTAAAAATGAGCGCGCAGATGCCGTGCCGTTTAAAATGGCTTTAAAGAGTAACTTATGAGTATTAATCAATTATTGATTACAGCAATTTTAGCGATGCTAGTTGGCGTATTTTTGTGTATGTCGGGGTCGCTATTACTGAATAAATTAAAAAAATACTATGCTCGGCTTACGTTTAAGCATGAAGTACTTGAACCTTACAAACCAAATAGAATAAAGAAGGGTAAATAGTGAAATTATCAGGCTTAGGGGTATGGAACCTTTATTTTTTAGTTAAGTTTGCACTTTTTTATTATGGTGCGATCGACTTTAGCTTATTGGCAAATGCGGCGTTAGCTGCTTTTTTTGCTATTTCTTACGCACACCCTTTACTCAATAAAGTTAAGCATTGGTTAGGCGCGGTAATGGCCATCGTTTTATTGTATAAAGACTCGTGGTTGCCACCAATAGAGCGTTTAACCCGTCAGGCCGGCAATGTACAGGACTTCAGTTTTGGCTATTTTTTGGAGCTCATGGCGCGTGTTATCAATGTTGACATGTTATTGGCTTTATTTGTTATTACGGTGTGTTTTTGGTATTGCTCGCAGTGGATTCGCTTCACCACAGTAACCGTTGTTGGGTTAATGTTTGTAGCTTGGCAAAGCAATCACAGTGAAGATGATTTAATGACCCAGCCAGTAGCAGCTAATAACGTAACAACAGCTGCGCCTCGTGCACAAGCACAAGTAGTAACACAAGAAGCAAAATCACCAGATGAGCAGTTAAAAGCGTTTTATGAACAACAAAGTAGACTAATTAGCCAATTCCCACAGCAATATAACGGTGAGTTATTTGATGTTATTGTGTTAAATATCTGCTCTATGGCAGTGGCTGACTTAGAAACTATTGGTGTAAGTCTTGACGATTTATACAGCGACTTTGATGTGGTGTTTTCTGATTTTAACTCGGCTACTTCTTACTCTGGACCGGCTGCAATTCGTCTGCTAAGAGCAAGCTGTGGTCAAACAAGTCAAACGGCTTTATTTGAAAATGCGCCTGAACAGTGCCACTTATTTAAAAATTTAGAAAGCTTAGGGTATAAGAGTAGTGTGGTAATGAACCATGACGGCCACTTTGATGAGTTTAAGGGCTTAGTTAAAAGGTTCGGAAAAATAGATGAGCAGCCTTACGATATTACTAACTTACCCGTTGCTCAATATGGGTTTGATAACAAGCCTATTTATTCAGACGGTGCGGTACTTAATTCATGGCTAAATGAAAAAGGTGAAGACTGTGCGCCATGCGCTATGTATTATAATACAACCAGTTTGCACGATGGCAACCAATTAGCTAATCAGCCTCGCATGAGTAGCCTTGAAAGCTACCCGACCAGGCATAAAAACTTATTTAACGATATTAACGGGTTTATTAAAAACTTAGAAAAGCGTGGCCGTAATGTGATGCTAATGATAGTACCTGAACACGGTGCAGCTTTAAAAGGCGATAAAGTACAATTTGCAGGTCTTCGCGAAATACCAAGCCCAAGTATTGTATCTGTTCCGGTGGCGATTAAGTTTATTGGTAAAAATGTACAAAGCTATTCACAAACGCTTGTAAGCGAATCAACAAGTTACTTTGGTTTATCGGAGCTAATCAGTGGCGTGCTTAGCACAAACTTTTTTGCAGGTAATGGCAATATTGCTGACTTAGTTGATACGCTGCCTCGTGCACCTAAAGTCGCTGAAAACGCCGATACAATAATGATGTATGTTAATAAGCGCCCTTATATCCAATTAGATGGCGGAGACTGGACCCCATACCCGCAAAACTAATAGTATATAGGTATTACCCCTTTTTAAAACGCAGCTTACACGCTGCGTTTTTTACTTTTAAGCTGGACGTTATTACAGTTTGATGTTTACAGGCGTGAGGTTACAGTAAAAAAGATCTGGGCTTGTCCAAATTTGTTTACAATTTACTGTATTGAATAACGCAGTTAGCGTATTATTCGGCTAATATAGTTTTTCCTTATTCGAGGATGTATGCGTCTAGATATTCATTGTGCCGACCGTGTGGGTATTGCTCAAGAAATCCTAAATATTTTAGTTAACTACGATGTTGACTTAAAAGGGATTGAGGTTGATTCGGTAAATTGCCGTATGTATGTAAGCTTTCCTGAAATTGAATTTGAGCAATTTCAAAAAATTATGCCTTCTATTCGTTTGATTGATGGCGTACATGATGTTCGCACCACTGCCTTTTTACCCTCTGAACGAGAGCATAACGAGCTCAATACACTGCTGCGCGCATTACCAGATGGAGTTATCTCGATTGACGCAAAAGGGTGGGTTCGTTTGTGTAACGATGCTGCCTGTAAAGACTTGCAACTAAGTGAAAAAGAAGTGGTAGGAGCCAATATTAATAACCTACTAAAAGGTTTTAATTTTACACGCTGGTTAGAAGGCAAAGAAGTACTTGGTCAAACAACTCGTGTAGATGTGGCCGGTGAAGACTTTATTGCCGATATTTTACCGATTGCCGTCCCGCAAGGTGGTGAAGGTGATGTGTTAGCTGGTGCGGTTATAAATATTAAATCGCAAAGCCGATTAGGTCAGCAAGTCAGTGCCTTTAGGCGTTATGGGCAAGAAAGCTTTGCAACTATTCACAATTTTAGTACTGCTATGCGCCGTGTTGTACGTGAAGCACGAAAAATGTCGCAGTTAGAAGCGCCCATTTTAATAACTGGTGAAACTGGCACGGGTAAAGAACTTCTTGCGCGTGCTTGCCACTATGCCTCTAACCGTTCGGTTAAACCATTTATCGCTCTATCGTGTGCATCGTTGCCTGATGATGTAGCCGAATCTGAATTATTTGGCTACGCCGGCTATGAAGAAAATACCGCGCCTAAGCGTGGGGTATTAGAACAAGCAGATGGCGGTACTGTATTTTTAGATGAAGTAGGCGAAATGTCTACACAGTTACAAACAAAGCTACTGCGCTTTTTGCAAGACGGTACATTTAGAAAAGTGGGCGATGAAAACGAAGTAAAAGTAAATGTACGTATTATTGCAGCCACACAAAAAGATTTACCAGCCATGGTACAAGAGGGCGTATTTAGAGAGGATTTATATTACCGAATTAATGTGCTCACGTTAGAGATTGCACCACTAAGAGACCGTAAAGCTGATGTGGGTCCATTAGCCGAGCACTTTATCCAAAAATACGCACAGCAAAACGGCCATGCTATTCCGTTATTATCACAAGAATGCTTACGCTTTTTACAAGAATACCCGTGGCCAGGTAATGTACGCCAGTTAGAAAATGCGATTTACCGAGCTGTGTCGCTACTCGATGACAGTGAGCTGCGTGTGGAGCATTTACAATTGCCCACATTTACGCACGATCTAGGTTATTTAGAGTCAGATTTTGAGGGGACGTTAGATCAAGCTGTAAAACGTTTTGAAGCAACTTTATTACGTAAGTTGTATCCAGCTTACCCAAGTTCAAGGCAATTGGCTAAACGTTTAGGGCTGAGTCACACTGCAGTGGCAAATAAACTGCGTGATTATGGTATTAATCGCAAAACTGTTAAAGTTTAGTATCTGATTTACTGGGAGCTAGGGCGTGTTGTTCTTTGATGGTTGAATTTGCAGCAGTATGTTTGGTTTTTAGGCAAGGCAGGGCCTATGAAGTGTTGTTATTCCCCATAAATAGGCGATAACGCAGCATAAATACCAAACATGCGCTGCCCTTCGGGTTCAGCCTAGGGCGATCAACTCTTTGTTGCCTACATGGATGTTGGTAAGGGGCGTGAGCAGGACGCGGAAGCTTTGCTCGGTTTTTACTTATTCTTACATGGGTGTAAGTCATTAGAATAACGCAGGAGCAGTTATCGAGCCCACTAGGTTACAAACCTCGCGCCGCGATTTAATCGCCCCTAGGTTGAACA
>NZ_LKDU01000015.1:0-90198 GCF_001401855.1 Pseudoalteromonas sp. P1-7a
CTTGCTCACGTGAAAAGCGCAGCTTTTTAAATTAAGAAATAATCCACAAAGAGAAACAAATGAGGAGCAAATGAGAAGACATAAGCCACTAATCGTTTTTAATAAATCTCTTCCTCTAAAAGCGCAGCGCCTCTTACCCTCTTTGTGAATTAATCACTTTACGGGCTTTGCCCGTCACGCAAGCAAGCTTGGCGTCTACAAGTAAAACCCATACCTACACCTTGGTGGTAGGCGAAGAGCTTGCTCACGTGAAAAGCGCAGCTTTTTAAATTAAGAAATAATCCACAAAGAGAAACAAATGAGGAGCAAATGAGAAGACATAAGCCGTTAATCGTTTTTAGTAAATCTCTTCCTCTCAAAGCGCAGCGCCTCTTACCCTCTTTGTGAATAAATCACTTTACGGGCTTTGCCCGTCATGCAAGCAAGCTTGGCGTCTACAAGAAAACCCATACCTACACCTTGGTGGTAGGCGTAGAGCTTGCTCACGTGAAAAGCGCAGCTTTTTAAATTAAAAAATAATCCACAAAGAGAAACAAATGAGGAGTAAATGAGAATACATAAGCCATTAATCGTGTTTAATTAATCTCTTTCTCAAAAAGCGCAGCGCCTCATATCCTCTTTGTGAATTAATCATTTTACGGGCTTTGCCCGTCACGCAAGCAAGCTTGGCGTCTACAAGTAAAATCCATACCTACACCTTGGTGGTAGGCGAAGAGCTGGCTCAGGCGAAAAGTACAGCTTTTAATCTTTAAAATGTGAAACGTTATTTTTTATGCAGCGCTTCTATTCGTGCAAGTAAGCTTGATGTATCGTATCGGCCGCCACCAAGTGCTTGTACATCAGCGTAGTACTGATCAACCGTTGCGGTCATCGGTAACGTCGCACCGTTGTTTTTAGCTTCATCAAGCGCGATGCCTAAATCTTTACGCATCCAATCTACCGCAAAACCAAACTCGTACTCTCCTGCCCACATTGTTTTGTAGCGGTTTTCCATTTGCCACGACCCCGCAGCCCCTTTTGAAATGGTTTCAATTACTTTTTCACCATCAAGGCCTGCTTGCTTGGCAAAATGTAGGCCTTCTGCTAGGCCTTGCACTACGCCGGCAATACAAATTTGATTAACCATTTTACATAATTGCCCTGCGCCCACATCGCCTAATAACTGGCTAAAACGGCTATAGGCTGCCATTACGGGTTGCACTTTAGTAAATACAGCTTCGTTTCCGCCTGCCATAACTGTAAGCACGCCGTTTTCAGCACCAGCTTGCCCGCCTGATACGGGTGCGTCTATAAAATCGATATTTTGCAAAGCTGCTTTTGCTGCTACTTCACGCGCTACTTCAGCTGAGGTTGTTGTATGATCAACTAATACCGTGTGTGGTAACATGCCGGCTAAAACACCGTCGTCGCCATATACTACAGAGCGTAAATCGTTATCGTTCCCAACACACATAAACACTATATCGGCTTCACTTACCGCTTCACGTGGAGTGGGCGCAAAGCAACCTGTGTATTGTTCTGTCCACGTTTGAGCCTTAGCTGTAGTACGGTTATATACACACACATTAAAACCAGATTTTGCTAAATGCCCTGCCATTGGGTAACCCATTACCCCTAAACCTATAAATGCAACATTGATTGACATAAAAGTGCCTTATTTTCCTGATAACTTAGAAACTAGGCTCCGATTATGTCAATCGGATGGTGAAAAAGCGAATGAAAGTCTTTATAAAATTTCCATAAACTGGAAATTAAGTAGGTAACCTATGGATAGCATTTATCAATTCAACGCACCACTTTATAACAGTGAAAGTTTCCCCCTTAGCCAATTAAAAGGTAAAACCATACTTATTGTAAATACAGCCAGTAAGTGTAACTTTTCTATGCAGTTAAGTGCTCTTGAAAAACTTTATCAAGAATACAAAAAAAGCGGATTTACAATATTGGCGTTTCCGTGCAATCAATTTGGTCAAAATGAACCGCTTGATAATTTAGCCATTAAAGACTTTTACCAAGCGCAATTTAACGTCTCGTTTGAGGTGTTTGGAAAAGTGATGGTCAACGGCCCTGAAGCGCACCCGCTTTTTAATTATTTAAAAGCGCACACACGTGGTATTTCACAAAACCGCGCCGTAAAGTGGAACTTTACTAAATTTTTAATTAATTGTGATGGGCAGCTGGTTGCACGTTACGCTCCACGTACCAAGCCCGAAACACTAAAACAGGTCATTGAGGCAAACTTACCTAGCGCGGTGAGCGCTAATAATTTAAATAACGCTAAAATAATACCCAACTTTAATGCATTAAAAGGTGCTTAATTATTCTAAATCAATAAACCGGTGGTTACTCAAGCATGCTTTATTAAACTAGTTTAAGGTTATGTATAGTACCAACCACAATAATACTTAATTATTTTTGGGGCTAAACGTGTTGCTATCTGCGTTATAAAACTCTCATTTACGACTGCTTGAATGCAGAAGGTAGAGCAATGCAGGAGCAATTGCCGAGAACAACTAAATAGCGAATTTTTTGCCTTGCTATCAACACGTTCTTCCATCCTCAAAATAGCTCACTTGATTATGCGGATTGCTATAACAGCTCGGCTTTGGAGTAAATAACATGAACATTGCTTTTTTTAGTACGCAAAAATACGAGCAGCCATTTTTTGAGCGCAGTTTTAGTAAACACCCTCAAATAGAGGTTTGTTACTTTGAGCAAGCGCTTAACGAGCAAACAGCACTGCTTGCTAAAGGGTTTGATGCGGTGTGTGTATTTGTAAACGACACGGTTAATGCAGTCGTAATAGAGCAATTGGCAGAGCTTGGTGTGGGCACTATTTTACTTCGCTGTGCGGGGTTTAATAATGTTGATTTAGTTGCCGCTAAAGCACATAACATTAAGGTATTACGAGTACCCGCGTACAGCCCAGAAGCCGTAGCTGAGCACTGTGTGGCACTTATGCTTACCCTTAGTCGTAAAACACATAAAGCCTATAACCGCGTACGCGAAGACAACTTTGATTTAAACGGTTTATTAGGTTTTAACTTACATGGCAAAACAGTTGGAATTATAGGCTGTGGTAAAATTGGCCTTGCACTTTGTAAAATATTAAATGGCTTTGGCGCGCATATTTTAGTGTGCGACCCTTATGCAACACCTGACGATTACACTATTACCGATTTAGATTCGCTGCTTACGCAAAGCGATATAATTTCACTGCACTGCCCATTGAACGAGCACACACACCACTTAATAAACGATGACGCGTTTAATAAAATGAAACCCGGCGTTATGCTTATTAATACCTCGCGTGGCGCGCTACTTAATAGCAAAGCCTGTATAAACGCGCTTAAAACTAAAAAGCTTGGGTATTTAGGGCTTGACGTATACGAGCAGGAGTCTGAGCTGTTTTTTAAAAACCATAGCGATGAAATAAACCAAGACGATATATTCTCGCGCTTAGTGAGCTTTAAAAATGTATTAGTTACTGGCCATCAAGGCTTTTTTACCCAAGAAGCACTTACCGAAATTGCTAATACCACCTTACAAAATGCGCAGGAAATAAACCAAGGTAAGCAGCTCACTAATGAGGTTTTATAAATTATTTACCTTTAATTAGTAGGCACAAAAAAGCGAAGTAAGCTTTAAACTTACTTCGCTTTTTTATTTTACTTATCAGTTACTTTATGGCCTGATGATAATTAACCAAACGCAACGTTTGCAAAAACAAGGGTCATTAATATTGGGCACACAAAGCGAATATACTGTGCAAACCAATAATGCGCCCCTGTGGTTGCTTGGCGCAATTTATTACCACGCTGCCACATCCATCCTGCGGTAACAAAGTAAAACAAGCCCATAAGCGGTAATTGGTATTGGGTAAACAACATAATAACTAAACCAAATAACCACTCAAAATTTAATATAATGGCACTTGCGCATACAAGCACAATTAAACTGACAGCCCACGTGGCTTTAGTACGATCTACGCTGTGGTTTTCGACTAAAAAGGCAACGGGTATTTCGGTGGTTGAAATAGTTGATGTAACCGAGGCAATCGACATTAGTACAAAAAACAACAAGCCTATTAGTAAACCTATTTCACCCATCGTGCTAAATAGCTCTGGCAAAATAGCAAATATAAGCTGCCCTTCGCCAATTAGTTTACCGCCACTAAACACCTCAACCCCATTGTGTTGTGCAACGTAAATTGCTGGCACAATAAGTAAGCCTGCTAAAAATGCCACGCTGGTATCAAGCAGTGCAACGCTTGCGGTTAGTTTTGGCAGGTTAGCATTGGGCTGTAAGTACGAGCCGTAAATCATCATACAACCTACACCTAATGAGAGCGAGAAAAACGCCTGCCCCATAGCTGCAATAATTAAATTAGGGTCGAGCACTTGGCTAAAATCAGGTATTAAATACGCGGCAAAGCCTTCGCTTGCCCCCTCAAGGCTGGCTATATAAACAATTAAACCAACCAATAAAACTAATAGTAACGGCATTAAGCGGCGCGACCAGGTTTCAATACCCGATTTAACCCCTTTTAAAATAATGCTGGCGGTTAAAATAAGCATAAGCGGGGTAAATATAAAATTGCGCAGTACCGAGTCGCTATGTAAAAACTCGCTTACGCCATCAAAGCCTAAAAATGACGTTATGGGTTCAATAGCGTATGAAAGCATCCACCCGGCTACAATAGAATAAAAGCTAAGCATAACCACAGCGCCTGCAAGGCCTATATACCCCGCCGCAGCCCCAACTTTTTTGTTGGTATTTTGCCACGCATTCCCTAATGCTTTTACTGGGTTTGCTTGTGCTTGGTGCCCTAAATAAAGCTCGGTATAAAGCGCAGGTAGCGCAAGTAAAAATATAACAACAAAGTAAACCAATAAAAATGCACCGCCACCATGGTTGGCCGCTTGCGTAGGAAAACCCCATATATTACCTAAACCCACTGCTGCGCCTGCAGCGGCTAAAACAAAACCAAAACGGCTTTGAAATCCATCACGCACTTGTGCCATACATCTACAAATTCTGTTATTCTTTGATTATTGTGAATTAAACCATATTTAATGCCAACTGAGTAATAAAATTGCTGTTGGCATAAATAAGTGCTGTTAACCGCTCATTATTACAGCACTCTCTTAATTTAAGCGTGTATGACTAACCATTTTTTTAAAAACACCCTAAGTATTGCTCCCTCTTTTTATAGCGATTTACCCCGTAGCAACAATACTATTTTAGTGTTTAATGCCAACACACTTAATGTAGAACACCTTGATTTAAGCCAGTACCTAAGCCCATTTGAACTAAGCGTTATAAATCGCCGTAAACGTATGCAAGCAAAGCAAGAGTACCTTGCATCGCGCTTATTACTAAAGCAACTCGCAAAGCATACTCAGCCCCAATACGCGCACGTACCGCTTAATAAAATGAGCACCCACTTTAATGAAGAGTGCTCAAAACTGCAGCTCCATGTAAACCGCAGCGTTATTAATACGTGTATTTCGCACTCACATGGCTTAGTGGGTGTAGCTCTTAATGTTACTAATACAGAGTTTGGGTTTGATATTGAAAAAATAAGCTTAAAACGCCCATTCGAAAAGCTCGCTAAACATTTTTACAATAAAGCTGAAATTGACTTAATTACCGCACCTACTGCTATTGTGGATCAAGCGTACACATTCTTTAGAATTTGGACTTTAAAAGAGGCGCTCGCTAAAGCAACTAACCGCCCTATAGCGCAATTGCTTAGCCCAAATGTATTTAGTGAGTTCTCACAGCAAAACCTTCTAGCAGCGAGCAACAATATAGCGTGTGGCAATGCGCTATTTGATGTAAGCGTGGCATATAAAAAAAGCACCGACTGGCGGTGCTATGTGCTTAATAACTTAGATACTTAATGACTTGGCTTTATAAGCTTAGGCAGCGCTTTCTAATAAGCGGCTATGTATTGCTTGTACTACAGTATCAGATTCGCCCTGCTCTACTAAAAAGCAAAGGTTGTGCTTACTTGCACCGTGGCAAATTAAACGAATATTAAACTCTTTTAGAACATTCATTAAATTCATTTCGTGCTGGCGTAGCTGTATTTCAGAGCCTATAAGCGCCACTAACGTTAAGTTATTTTCAACCGATACATGGCAAAATTCAGCAAGCTTATCTAAACACGCTTGCTCAAGCTCGGGGCGCGAGGCATTGGGCGCGTTATCGAGGGTAATGGCTACGCTTATTTCTGAAGTTGTCACTAAATCTACCGATATATTAAACTCACTTAAAATGGTAAATACACGGGCTAAAAAGCCACTTGCTAATAGCATTTCAGGGCTTTTAAGAGTAAGCAATATTTGATTTTTACGTTGCGTTACAGCGCGTATACCCGGCTGCTGAGATTTTTCGCGCTCAATCCACGTGCCACCGCGCTCTGGCTCACGGCTTGAGCCGACAAATACATTAATGTGGCTGCGGCTGGCTGGTAAAATAGTAGCTGGGTGCAACACTTTTGCGCCAAATGTAGCCATTTCTGCGGCTTCGTCAAAGCTTAAACGGGCAATTGGTGTTGCTTTTGCACACAAACGAGGGTCGGTGCTAAATATACCCACTACGTCGGTCCAAATATGTACGCTTTTAGCGTTAATTGCCTCTGCAAGTAATGCTGCGCTGTAATCTGAGCCACCACGGCCAAGCGTGGTTGTTTGGCCAAACTCATCGCTGCCCACAAAACCTTGAGTCACAATTACTTGCTCATCTAGAAGCGGAATTAATACTTCTTTAGCCGCTTGCGCTGTGGCTTTAACATTAGGTGTTGCTTTACCAAATTGGCTGTCGGTTTTCAGTACTTTTCGTACATCAAAACGGTCAGCATTTAAGCCTTTTAAACGCAGCACTTGCGCAAATAAGTAAGACGACAAGCGCTCACCAAAGCTAAGTAATTCATCGTGTTGTTGATCTGTAGTAAGTGTTTCAAGGGCTAGTGTTTGGAATGCTTTTAATGTTTCGTTAAAGCCTACGGCTAAATCGGCATCAAGCGACAACTCATCTAAAATAGCCTGCTGAATAGCCAATACGCCATCAATGTGCTCTTGGCGTTGTTCTTTACTAAGGTCGGGTTTGCACAATGCAACTAAGTGGTTAGTTACGCCAGCACTGGCGCTCACAACAACAATACGTACGCTTTTATCTTCAACAATAATTTCGCTGCAACGATTCATCGCTTCAAAGTTTGCAACACTGGTTCCGCCAAATTTGGCAACGATGTAATCTGATTTTGCGCCTGATACTGTTTGTGGCACTGATTGGGTAGTCATTTCGTCTCCTTTCGCGGTATCCAGACCGCTGAAAAACAAGAAGAACTTGGCAAAGGAATATATTTGATGTGTCCGCTGCCAGAAGCTCTCCACCTAAGTTGGTGACAGTTTTGGGGATTCAGCCCCATAAACCGAAAAACATTGTCGACGTAACTTTGTTTTCCTCGGCGAGTACTTCCCTCTTTAATGGTTATGGGCGTTCGTCACCTACCATTAAATACCTAAGTATCGCACCTCTTCTGAATGCTTTATTAACCATTGGCTAAATAAAACAAAGCCCCGCTAATTAGCGGGGCTTTGAAAGTTATCGTTTAGACGTCTAGGTGTCAAGCATTTATAGTAAAATTAAACAAAGCTACCCATAAAATAAGCGCCTGTATAACCTACGGTATAACAAATTAATAATTGCAGTGATAATTTAAAATAACTAGTAAAAGTAAGTGCTTTAAGTTTGCTCATTGCAATTATACCCGCTGCTGAACCAATTATTAGCATTGACCCACCTACCCCTGTTGCATAGGTAAACGACAACCAATGCTGTTGGCTCATTACTATATCTGCTTTTAATAGCGCAGCGGTAAGCGGTACATTATCAACCCCAGCTGATAATATGCCCATTAAGTAGTTAGCGTACTCAGGTGACATTATTGCGTATAAATCGGTAAATTTACTTAAAATGCCAATCTCTTTTAATGCCCCTACCAATAATAAAACCCCAACGAAAAACAGTAGCGTGTCGTATTCTATGTCGCGCACAAAGTCTATTATGTCTTTGTTTATATCTTTTTTGCGCATTAAAAATTGCGCCACTAAAAACATAACCGACAAACCAAATAAAAATGTAAGTAGCGGCGGTACGCTGTAAATTACGCTAAGTGTTAACGTACTTACCACGGTTGATAAAAATATAATGGCAATAGTAATGTCAGTTTTTTCTATGCGTTTTTTTTGCGAGCCTTGGAACTCTATTTTCCCTTTCATACCAATAGAGAGCAAAAGCGCGAGTAGCATCACACTTATAAACGCAGGCGCTATAAGCAGTAATAAGTTGGCAATAGACACTTTGCCATCTAAAAATATCATTAAGGTGGTTACATCACCGGTTATTAACGATACACCGCCAGAGTTAACCCCAAACACAATAAGTGTGGCGTATTTAATCAGCTTTTTAGCTTCAAGCTGTAACGACATAACCACAGCAAGTGATATAAGGGTAGCGGTTACGTTGTCAGAAATAGACGAAAACAAAAAAGCAAACCCGCCCACTAAAAACATAAGTTGTCGCTCGCTAATGCTTTTAGGCATTACCCGATGCACTATGTTTTCTATAAACCCTTTAGAATTTAAATACGCAACAAAGGTCATGGCGGCCATTAAAAACAACCAAAGTGAGGCTATTTCTAGTATGTTTTCGTTTAAAAGGTGCTGAATTTCGGTGGGACTTTGCCCATGAAGAGGGTTAACAAAAAGTATAATCCAACAAAGCGTGCCAAAAAATAGCGTTGTTTTAGCTTTATTTACGTGAATTATATCTTCTATAACGATCAGTAAGAAGGCAATCGCTATTAGGGTTAAAATTATCGAGGGGACCATGGTAGTTAAATAACCTTTGATATAGTTTTAAAGAACACACAAAAATCACTCCTTTGTGCGTGCCCAATTTCGGTGCGAATTTTAGCACCGCCCTCATGCAAAAACTATTATTAAATGGTCTTAAAAACGAATACTATTTACTGGTAGAATACGTAATAATGAGTCAACTTTAAGAACTCAATAATAAAATACTAGGATGTTGTAACCTCTTATGATCCCAGCTAAAAAGCTGCTAAATACCCTTAGCGAACATTGGGGTGTTTTAGAGCTATTATTTAAACGTTTTAAAATGGCCGACTTTAGCCTAAAAGACGTACAAAACGCTATTAAACAAAAACAGCCTACGTGGACAAACGAGCGCATATACAAAGAAACAAATCGTTTGCTCAATCAAGATATACTTATTCCATTGGCTAAGTCTTCGCAGCTTGAAATTAACCGTGCCATTGCCGATTTTGCGACCTTTTTATTACAAGAAGAACACCTAGGTTTAGCACAAGAAATTAGCGTTTTGGTTGATGATTTAGCCCGCCTAGGAAACCGACTAGATAACGCAGGCGAAATGGAAGACTTTGACGATTTACGCCGTTTTAGCCGCATTATGGATGATCGGGTGCGTAAAATAATGAAGCTTTACGCACACAACGAAAACGCCATATTAAATATAGTTGAGCAGGCTAAATCTGATCATGCTGTGCAATCTTTGCAAAAGCGATACAAAGCCGTAATAGAGGCCTTTGACGAATACATAGAGCCCATGCTTGAAATGGTCGATATTAGAGGCGACTTTCATGCTTGCTTTACCCGTATTGAGCAGCAAATAAGTAAGCAAATAGAGCACATCGAACGCTCAGGTAAAGCGTACAGTGACAAACGCATGCTTGAGCAATTACGCACCCGTATACTCGAAATGCATTTGATTGGCCGAGAAAGCTTACGTAAAAGTGCCGATATGCTTATGCCACTGCGCGAAGAGCTGCGCCGTAATAACTTAATTACCCGTCAAGCGGCAAAAGTGCTTGGCCTGGTACGTAAAAATGGCGTAGACAACATGCTAAGCGCGGTGCAACCAAACTTTGTAAGTGATGCCCAACGTTACTCGCTTGGGCAACAGCGCCATATAGTAGCCTACATGGCAAGCTTGGTAGAATTTGAACACGAAGAATACCAGCTTCCAGAGCAACAAGACGTACCGGCATTTGTAACGCCTAACATTCCTGATTACCACGATGTTAAAAAAACCTTTGCAAAACGCTTTAATAAAAAACGCAAAAAGCCTCAGCCATTGCTGCAATTTTTAGACGAAAGCTACCCCGAGTTAGAGGCCGACGAAATGCTATTTTTATATCAAAAATTAGTCAGCGACAGTGAAATTCACATTAGCCAAAGCGATGAAAAAGCGCGCATAAAAATTGCCGGCCAGCATTTTTCGTTATACCCATTTAATTCAGCGCCTCAGCCAGATACACAGGCAGACGAGTAACACATGACACATATAAACCTAGACGAGCTAACACACCTGCAAGCCATTAATAAAAAATTAGGCGCGGGTTATCATATTTGCGAACAAGACAACGTAATGTGGCAAGAGCTTGACCAACACATAGAATCTTACAGTGCCTTATTTAGCGCCCTGGGCCACGATTTAAAACACGACAGCCGTGGCTTTTACTATTTTGCCAGCGACGAAAGTACACCGAATATGGGTAAAATCTCCCGTGCTATTGCGCTAACTATTTACATTTTAATTGAGCACTTTGCCAATACAGGTAAAGACCCAATGCGCGCCCTATTTGATGAAGTAAACGATTTAGAACTGATGCAAACCTTAGTGCAAATTAACAAACATTTGTTTGATCAGCTTGAGATCTTTTCGGGCTCAGATTTACGAAAAGACGTTTACCTGCGCATGGTACGTTTAGGGCTTGCCCGCGAAGTAGAAGGCGGCTTTATGCTACAAGCGCCTATTCACCGTTACATTGATGCACTCATGGAAGTAAACGAAGAAACCTACATTACGGAGGACGAGCAATGAAAAACTTATACGGACTAAGTAAACTCGCCCTACTTAATACCGCAGGTTATGCAAAGTGTGTGATCCCACTTGATAAAAGCAGCTCTATTTGTGCGCCAAACAATACCGGTAAAAGCTCGGTTATTAACGCCCTGCAATTTCCGCTAATAAACGATTTGCGCCTAACCGAATGGGACGGCCATGATTTAGATGAAACCCGTAAATTTTATTTTTCATCGGATCAATCGTACATTTTACTCGAAGCCAACCTCCCTCATGGCTCGGTCGTAATTGGGGTCGCAGGCCTTGGTAAAATAGCTGGTTATGCGCATCAGTACTTTTGTTATCAAGGCACACTTGATTTAGCGCAGTACACGCAAGGTAATACCATAATTAAATTTACCAAGCTGTTTAATCATTTAAAAACGCAAGGTTACAACCCAATAGAGCTAAAAGCACAAGAGCTAAACGCCCTGCTTACCGGTGGCGCAACGCCCTTTGACGGCGACATTAATTTAAAAATGATCCCGCTTAATAACGTGCAAGACTCCGCCATTTATAAAGAAATATTTAGGCGTATTCTTAACTTACACAAATTAGGCGCAAGCGATGTTAAACGCTTTATGTTACGTGTGTTTGAGCGCCATATGTCAAACTCTAAAGTGGACTTTTATGAAGTATGGCGTCGCTCGTTTGATAAAGTAAACCGCGCTAAACGCGAATTAAAAGCGCTTGAATCAATGCAAGAGCCAATAAGTGCGCTTGAATCAATGCTTGAAAACCAAACCGTGCTTAAAGGTAAGTTAGCAGCCTACGCACCTAAAATTGACCAAGCACTAATAGACTTTGACACCTACCAAGAAGAGCAACTAAGCGAACTCGCCATTGCCCTTGAAGACATAGAGCACGAAAAACACGAGTTTGAACAAAAGCAAAGCCTATACGTGCAGCAATCTCGTGATATAGAGCGCAAACAAACCCAAATTGAGCAGTGGTTTTTAGATTACAGCGCTTTAAAAAGCGAGTTTGAACTGGTAAATAAAGCCACCCTTAAAGCAAACCTTGCGCAACTAAAGCAAGATTACGAGTCGCTTTCGCACTCAATAACCAGCGCACAAGGGCAAAGCCTACATACGCTTGATTACCGCATTAGCGAAACCCAAAAACAAATAAAAAGTTTAAAACTACAGCTTAAAAACCTTGAGTTTAATTTGTTTACTCGTATGCGCGAAGACTTATCACTTAAAGAAGTAGAAGAAATATCGCGCATTTTAAATCCCGACCTACTCTCGTTCGCAACCACCAGCCAGGGCGATATAACCATTGATGACGAAGACGCCTTTGGGGAATTTTTATCGCTATTAAGTGAAAACGTTAAAGGCGGTGTGCTAACCCTTCCAGGGGCAAGCATTAAGCTTAAAAAACTCTCGCCTGTACAAATGCAAAGCGGAGAAAACAAAGCCCAGCTTAGCGCTCAATTAGACGCGCTTGAACGCTCCTTAAAAGAGTTTAAACAACAGCGCGAAGTAGCCGCTAACGTGGCAGAGAAACAAAAAGAAAAAGATGCACTTTATGATGAGCTATTGAGCGCAGAGAGCGCACTTAAACGCTTAGAGCAATTTGAGGTAATGCAGCAGTCGGTAGAAGCGCAAGCCATGCTAAAAGAGCAATTATTAGCAGAGCGCGAACAAGTTGACGACTACCTGCAAGATATTCAAAAAAATAGTGGCTCAATTGCAGACAGACGTTCGTTAATTAAATCTAAGCAAGAGCAAATTAATCGCCAAACCGAGCGCCTTCGCCAAGTTAAAAGCGAGCGAATTGACCACACGCTTGATTTATACAGCGGGAAAGTAACCCCATATATGATTGATATAACAGTCGATTTTGATAACTTAAGCGACCTAGTACATCACTTTAATAAAGACTGCCAAGAGCTGCGCAACTTTGACATAAACGTACGTAATACCTATTTGCATGTATATAACGCGGGTATTACTAAGTTCGATAACGAAAACGACGAATTTACTAAATACCAAAAGTTGATTAGTGCATTTCATAACCTTGATAACGAACGCGATGCCGTTGAGCGCCAAGGTCGCGTAGCCCTAACCGAAGTAGCCGCAACCATTAAAGGCTTGCGTGAAGATTTAGATCGCCTTCGTCGCGAAATGAACAGCTTTAATAAAGGCATAAGCCAGCACCGTATTTCTAACCTGCAAGCGTTTAAAATTAACGTAATACCGCGCAAGATGCTGGTTGATAGTATTGATACCATTATCAGCACGTCGCATCAGTTTGAGCAAGGCGACACCCTTGATTTATTAAGCCAAGAACCTTACAGCGAAAGCGCAGTAAACGAAGCAAAAGATCACTTAATAAAACTTGCCTCAGACAAAGCTGGCCTTACATTAACTGATTTGTTCGACATTCGTTTTGAAGTGGTAAACCGCGCAGGTGAAACCGAACACTTTGAAAAAATAGACTCAGCCGGTTCAAACGGCACACGTATTACTATTAAGTTATTATGTGGCATGTTGTTTATTCGTTATTTATTAAGCGATCAAGAACAAAACCTTTACCGTATACCTATTTATATTGATGAAGCGGCCGATATCGACCCGCAAAACCAAAAAGCAATCATAGAAACCGCATTGAGCTTTGGCTTTGTGCCAATTTTTGCCTCGGTTAAACCGCAAATAAGTTGTGACTACATTGTACCTATTCGTTCAGTAAAGGATGGCGCACAAAATTGGGTAGACGAAAAAGACTGGATAGAAGTTGAACACAGTTAATTGGCCGTTAAGGCAAACTAACTAAACTAAAATATAGGACGTTAAACTAATACACATTTAAACCATGTGTGTTATTTTAAATTAACGCATTTTATTGGAGCAAAGGTAATGAAAAATATACTTATTGTTGCAGCGCTGGCATTACTTACAGCCTGTACGCAAACCCCAGACTGGGATTACGACAAATCAGCCAACTTTAGTAATTTTAAAACATTTGCTTGGGTAGAAAACGCGAGCCTAACCAAAGACACCACAAACTACCAAATTAACGGTTTAATGGAAAAACGCGTACGTACCGCTGTTAATAAAGAACTTAGCCAAACATTAGGTATGACCCTAGTTGACGCCGCACAAGCTGACGTATTAGTTAACTACCATGCATCGGTAGATAAAGAGCTCGAAGTAGACAGCTTTAACGTAGGCTACGGCGCACGTTGGGGGTACTGGGGTACGGGCTTTCAACGCGATATTAGCGCCCGCGAGTACGAAGTAGGTACTTTAGTAATTGATATTATTGACCGCGAATCAAACCAGCTGATATGGCGCGGTGCTAAAGAGGGCCGTTTAAAGAAAAAACAATCGCCTGAGCAACGCGAAGCGTCAATTAAAGAAACAGTCGCTAATATTTTAAGCAACTTCCCGCCGCAAAAGCAGCAGTAAGTTAAAATTAGCGTTAAGTAAGTTTTAAAAAGCTCACAGTATGTGAGCTTTTTTATGGCTGTTTGTTTTGGGACTTTAGATTGAAGTAATTACGAGCTTCGCTCGTCACGTCAGCAAGCTGCATGTCTACAAAACATCGGTTAAGCTTTACTTTTAGGCGCTAAGCTTGCTTGCGCGAGAAGCGCAGCCTCTAATTACTTATGATTTCTCAAATATAATTTAAATTTTAAGCCCTCCTATAATAGCTTTGGCAGAATTACTTTATAAATAGGTCTTACATTAGCTAAAGGAGCACAAACACTTACATCACTCCCAAAGACTGGTATTTACAGTAAACCGCAGATCAAGCTATATTGATTCTAAAGTATTAAGAGAAATTAAAAAGGTTAAATAAAGGATTAAAATGAAACCTACATGCCCTAGCTGTCAGAATAAAATCAATAATAGAGATATAAAAAATACTAATAAAAAAGGGATATTTTTTGAAGTCGAGTGCCCATCTTGTCAAACATGGATACGTTTGAATAAAACACTAGAAATTATAAAAGCTGCTGGAATATCACTTTTGTTAATAACTAGTCTGCTAAATATTTTCAGCATTAAAAGTGAATATAGCTTGGTTTTCTCAACCGTTGGCTTTGTTGGAATATTTATAGCTATGCTTATTACTTTTTTTGGTAAACATGAAGAAATCAAATAATAAAAAAACAAAAAAGAAGCCAAAAATAAAACACGCTAATATTAGTAATACCAGAATGTTATTAAATCAAATAGCATTCTCCTTGTTTTCTTTAGCTATAGGCTCCTTATCCATCATAATCGCAGTAAAATCTATATACGACGGTTATGTGCTGACACCAACAGATTATCGTGTTGAATCTGAGGTTTATTTTTTCTCGATCTCTCCATTTGCTTATATTTTTAACCTTCTTTTTTACTTAGGATGTGGGATCTTTTTTTTAGCAGTACCATACCTAAGCAGAGACATGTTTCCGCGTAAAAAAGAGAAAAAGCTAAGCAAAAAAGCTCAAAGAAAAAATAAACAATAGTTTTTATTAACTCGTTTTGTATTTATACAATAACTCAAAGGGTATATGGCAATAGTCATCAGGGTGGTTAGTTAATCGGTCTTGGTGCTCTGCATCGCTTGGTACGTAATTAGTAAGCTTCTCAACGCTTACTACAACTTTTTCTGCATCACTGCGCTTATTTATATAATTGCTTGCTGCGTCTAAATGGGTTTGGTGTTTACTGTAAATAGCAGTGCGGTATTTAGGGCCTACGTCATCTCCTTGTTTATTAATACTGTATGGGTCAATAATTTCAAAAAAGTAGTCAAACAGCTTATTTAGGCTAACGGCGTTTGGGTCTAAAATTACCTTTACGCATTCTGCATAACCATCGTAGTCGCCACCTGTCGTTTTATTTGTACCATTAGCGCGTCCTGCTTCAGTACTTATTACGCCTGGTAAGTGTTTCATAAACTCTTGTACGCCCCACAGGCAGCCACCAGCAAAGTAAATAGTATTATGTTCTTTAGTATCCATTATAAATGTTACCTAATGAGAAAAGTGTGAATGGTTATCAAATGCAGTTATTAACAAATTAATGTACAATCGCGCACAAAATGTCTGCTGTTACATTTAGTTATTTTATCATGCTCAAATATATGCTTTGAAATTAATTGTAACCGCCGCTACAAATAAAAAACGACGAGAAACACATGAGCCGCACACCACACATTATATTACCTGCACTATTATGCAGCGTTACCCCATTTGTTGATGCTAATACGCTACCTGATGAGTCTTCAATAGAGCAAATAACGGTTGAAGCTTCGCCTACAGCCAATAAACTGCCTGTCGGTACATTTGACTCGCCTATTTCTAATTTAGAGTATGACCCGCGTGTTGATTTACAGTCGCGTAATATGGCTGAGGCGCAAGCTGATGTAACTATTCGTGGTGGAATTTTTGAAAATACCGGTTTTAGAGTCGGCAGTGCTACCCTACTTGACCCGCAATCTGGTCATTATTTTGCTGAAATACCTATTGCACCGCAAATGCTAAGCGGCCCCGCAGTTTTAACCGGTGCCGATAACGCACTGTACGGTATGAACAGCTCTGTAGGTACAGTTTCGTTTGGTTGGAAACCAATTATTACTGGCGGTAGTGTATCGCTTGGCTCTGGTACGAACGACTTTAACCTGCAAAGTATTCACGCTGCTAAAAACACACAACTTGATAGCTTAGCTAACTATACACTGGGCTTTGAAGGTGAGTACTCTCACTCGCAAAGTGATGGCACTATTGATAATGGCGATCATGACTTTTCGCGCGCCTCAGTTCGCGTGCAATTGGCAAGTGAGCATAGCCAAACCGATTTATTTTATGGCTCGCAAGATAAGTTTTTTGGCTGGCCTAACTTATATACCCCTTTTGGCGTTAACGAAACTGAAGATCTAGAAACACGCCTTTGGATGCTTAATCACAAACAAACCTATGCGGATAACAGTCACTTTGAAGTATCGGCGTATTACCGTACCCATGACGATCACTATATTTACTCGCGCGAAAACCCAAGTGCATTTGAAGCTTTTCATAAAAGTGAAGTTAAATCGCTTGCTCTTTCGGGTCGCCATACACAAAGCGATGCACTGGCAATCAATTACTCGGCACAATTTATTGATGACTCGATTGAATCAACCACACTTGAAAACAACTTTACCTCACGAAAATATTATAAGCTGAGCGTATTGCCTGAATACACAATAGCGCTAAAAAACGAACAACTTACCTTTCGCTTAGGGGCTGCGTATGATGATACCAATCGTGATGATGCTGAAGTATCAGCTATTGGTGATATAACCCTAAATACGCAAAATAGTGACGGCACAGCACACACTCTTTATTTATCGTACGCGCAGGCAAGCCAAGTTGCAGGCTACACAGCCATTGGCGGCAGCGATTCTGGCGGGTTATTTAGAAGTAACTACAACCTTGAGCGCGAAACAACGTCAAACTTAGAGCTTGGCTTATTACTTGAAGAGCAAAGCTGGCAGTTAAACTCGGCTATTTTTTATCGAAAAGATAATAACTTAACCGACTGGACCTTTAATTTTGACTCCACCTCTGCGCGCTTTGCAAACCCCGTTGATATTGATACTGCAGGGGTTGAATTTTTAGCGACTAAACACTTTGATTCTGCGAAACTTATTGCTAGCTACACCTATTTGCATAAATCAGAAAACTACGGCGCAGCCGATATTGATGCTAGTTTTTACGCGTTAAACTTTCCTGATCACCGTTTAACACTCGGCGCTGTGTACAACCCAACTGATATTTTAGAATTTAGAATAGATAACGAATGGCGTACACAACACAAAAACGCGCTTAGAAACGGCCACGACAACGCGTTATTTACCCAGCTAACGCTTAAAATAACCCCGCCTCAGTTAAGCAATTTATTTATTACTTTAGCGGCTGACAACTTATGGGATGAGTCGTTTGAAGAAATACCAGGTACACCAGGACGCGGTGAGCAATATACGTTAAGCGCAACGTATAGTTGGTAAAAATTAAAGTGGCGTTTACAAACTCAATTTATACTTTGATTTGTAAACGCTGTGTTTTTTATAAAAGCGTTATTTTAGACAGAAAATATTGTACAAAAAGAAGCGAATGAGAAGTAAATGAGAAAACACAAACCAACTATTACTTAAAGTTAATCTCTTCCTCTAAAAGCGCAGCGCCTCTTCCCCTCTTTGTGAATAAATCACTTTTACAGGCTTTGCCTGTCACCTAAGCAAGCTTTACGTCTACAAAGTAAGCGTATATCTACACATTAGCGGTAGACGCCGAGCTTGCTCGCGTTAAAAGCGCAGCTTTTAATTACTTAAAAAAATCACTCGGTAATAGATAAATGTAAATATATGTGTATTAACCTCGTGAGCTAGGTTAATTGCTCAAGCTCGGTTATAAGTGCTAGAGCCTCTGCATTAGTTGACCCACACACATCAAATGTGGCGCTAAAATCGCTACATACTTTAGGACGGCTTTCATCGCCAAATAATTTACATAAATTACGTTCATCTAGCTGAATACAACGCTCTCCGGCTTTTTTACCGTTTGGCATTCCCGGGATTGGCGAGCTAATACTGGGGGCAATGCAGCAAGCACCGCAGCCTAAACGACATGCCATAGGCTCTGTTTTCATAAACACCTCTGTTAGTAAAAGCCAGGCCTTTGTATTTAAATTAACACCCTACCTAGCTCATTATTTATCTGTAATACACATATGTAATGCTTTGTTACATCTTCAAACGCCTTGTAAACACTTTATTGCGTATTATTGCCTTGTCACCAAATATATGAAGGAATGCCTTGTGGCTACTAAAAAACAAATTTTATTACCTGTCGCAGTTTTAGCTGCCGGAATTGCACTGGCAATTGGCCTTACAGCAATGAAAGCGCCACCAGAAGAAAAACCAGAGCAAGACACTCGCCCACTTGTTGCTGCGCAAAACGTAAACATTGATGCGATAACGCTTGATGTTAAATCGTACGGCGTTGTAAAACCTAAAGACCGTACTGAACTTGTTGCGCAAGTAAGCGGGCAAGTTATTTCAGTAGCCGAACAATTTGTTGAAGGCGCGTTTGTTAAGCAAGGCGATATTTTAGCACGAATTGATCCAAATGATTACGAAGCCGACTTAATTGAAGCCCAAGCAGGCCTTGCACAAGCAAGTTCAGCACTTGAAATTGAACGCGCACAAGCCCATGTTGCTAAAGCTGAATGGGAACGTATCAAATCAGACTCAGGCGATGCAATTGCATCTGAACTTTATTTACGTAAACCACAACTTGCCGAAAAAATGGCAAATTTTAAATCTGCTCAAGCGCGTGTAAAACGCACTAAACGTAACTTAGAACGCACCTACATTAGAGCCCCCTATGATGCCATTATTAACGAGCGCACAATTAGCTTAGGCTCTGTAGTGAGTGCTGGCAGTAAATTTGGTGAGCTAAGCGCGACCTCGGTTGCAGAGGTACGTTTACCGGTTGCAGATAAAGAGCTGCAATACTTAAATAACGGCGGTATTGGCGCACAGGTTACACTTAATGCCGAATTTGCCGGTAAGCAAACTACCTGGCAAGCCAAGGTTGTACGTAGCGAAGGTGTTGTTGATCAAACCAGCCGTATGAGCTACTTAGTTGCGCAGTTACCTACCCCGTATGCTGATAACACTAAGCCACTGCGTTTTGGCTCTTACATTAACGCTACTATTGAAGGGCGAGCGCTTGATAACGCCATTATAGTGCCGCACCATTTAGTTAAAAATAACAAAATTGCTATCTTAAACGACAATCAAACCCTTAGCTTTAAAACGCTTAATATTGTACGTGAACAAAACGGCATGGTCATAGCCGACCAAGGGTTAAGCAGTGGCGAACAACTTATTACCTCTGCCCTGGAATACCCAACAGAAGGCATGGCGGTTAAGCTTGAGGGCATTGAACCTAAAAGCGATGTTACTCAATTAGCACTTAAAGAGGATACACCATGAGTACCTCAGAAAAAGGCTTAATTGCATGGTTTGCACGTAACCCAGTGGCGGCAAACCTCATCATGATTTTTATTCTCATTGGTGGGCTTTTAACAGCGCTGACCATTCGCAAACAGGCATTTCCGCAGTTTGAAAGTAACTGGGTGAGTATTCAAGCGATATACCCAGGCGCCGCCCCGCAAGAGGTTGAAGAAGGCATAACCATAAAAATTGAAGAAAACCTTGAAGGTACCGAGGGGATAAAACGTTTAATAACCTACTCTAACCGAGGTTATGCGCAAGCGTGGGTAGAAATAGAAGAAAAATACGACCTACAAGAAGCACTAGACGAAATTAAAGCGCAAGTAGACTCTATTAATACCTTTCCTGCGGGGATGGAACGGCCCGTTATTCAACGTGAAAAATTTCAGCAAGAGGTCATGATCCTCGCGCTTTACGGCGACATGAGTTACTACCAGCTTAAAGAGTTAGGTAACGACATAAAAGATGAACTGCTTGCCCTGCCTGGCGTTAACTTAGTCGATTTTTACAGTGGCCTAGATTACGAAATAGGCATAGAAATAAGCCCCGATAAACTACGTGAATATGGCCTTACATTTAGAGATGTTTCAAGCGCGGTGCAAAGCTTTTCTACTAATATGTCGGCAGGACAAATTCGCTCCGACACAGGCTATATCTCTATGCGTGTTGAAAAGCAGGCCTACCGTGGCGGAGAATTTGCAAAGCTTCCGCTTATAACGCTTGCCGATGGTGCACAAATTAATTTAGGCGATGTAGCGACGATTAACGACGGCTTTGAAGAAGGCCTGCTTTACTCTAAATATAACGGTAAAAACTCACTTTCGTTTGAAGTAGATGCCTCAAAAGATCAAGACATAACCGATGTAGCTAAAGTTCTTAAAGGCTACATGGCAGAAAAACAGTCAAAACTTCCACAAGGTGTAAAGCTCTCACCTATTGTTGATTTAACCTACTACCTTGAAGGTCGACTCGATATGATGATCGACAACATGGTATGGGGCGGTATTTTAGTAATGATTGTATTGGCACTATTTTTACCGCTGCGTTTAGCGTTTTGGGTAATGATGGGCTTACCAGTGTCTTTTTTAGGTGCTTTTTTGTTTATGCCAATTGGCTTTTTAGACATCACCATAAACATGGTGTCGTTATTTGCCTTCATTATTGTACTCGGGATTGTGGTCGACGATGCCATAGTTGTGGGCGAATCTGCCAGTGCCGAAATTGAAAAACATGGTCATAGCCTTGATAATGTTATTCGCGGTGTTAAGCGCGTTGCTATGCCCGCTACATTTGGCGTGCTAACCACTATTGCAGCGTTTTTACCCCAAGCTATGGCATCAGGCCCAGGTGCTGCGTTTTCTAAAGCCATTGGTGTGGTTATTATACTGTGTTTGATTTTCTCGTTAATTGAATCAAAGCTAATATTACCTGCGCATATTGCAGCCATGAACCCACGTAAACCTAACCCTAAAAATCCATTACACAAACTGCGTAATGTAGTTGATAACGGTTTAAAACACTTTGTACAAAACTACTACACGCCTTTTATAGGCCATTGTATACATTATCGTTATACCGTAATTATTGGCTTTTTATGTATTTTAATAGTCAGTGCAGGTATGTTTGCAGGCGGGTTGGTTAAGTTTGTGCCTAATCCTAAAATACCGCATGACTTTCCGCGTATTACGTTAGAAATGAACCTAGCCTCTTCGGAGCAGGCAACCCTTGAAACTGCCCGTAAAATTGAAGATGTATTACTCAAAGTAGATAAAGAACTTGAAGAGCAATACGGACAAAGCATGATCCGCGATTTATCGGTAAGCCTACGCGGGCGTACAGAGGCAAACATTATGGCTATTTTAGTAGAGCCACACTTGCGCCCTATCGATACCTTTGAATTAAGCACCCTTTGGCGCGAACAAATGCCACCGCTACCAGGTGTTAAAACGCTTAATATTCAAGATAATATTTTTAGTGGCGGGCGTGATGACGGCGACGTAAGTTTTAGACTACAAGGCAAAAATGCCGATGAGTTAAAAGAAGTAGCCGGTAAATTAAAAGCTAAATTACAAAGCATGGAAGGTGTAGGCGATGTAAACGACTCATTGCAAAGTGCCACAGACGAAGTACAGCTTGATTTAAAACCACTGGCCTACAGCATGGGACTTACACTTGCCGATGTTGCATCGCAAGTAAGCTTTAGTTACTACGGATTAGAAGCACAGCGTATTTTACGCGAAGGCGAAGAAATTAAAGTAATGATCCGCTACCCAGAAAGCGAGCGTAACTCAATTAGCAACATTCAAAATGCGCGCATTATTACGCCAACTGGTGCAGAAGTGCCGTTAAGCGAAGTAGCCGAAGTTAAGCTTGTTGATGGCGTAAACCGTATTCGCCGTGAAAACTCAAACCGTACCGTTAATGTGTGGGCAGCGGTCAATACTGATCAAGTTGAGCCGTTTGCCATTGCACAAGAAATTCGCGATGCCTATTTACCTTCGCTGCTTAAAAGCTACCCAGGCGTTAAAAGTAATGTGGCTGGACGCGTACAAGAAGAGATGGACAGCGCCGATGAGCAGTTACGCGACTTTGCTATATCGCTGATGATTATATTTGCGTTATTAGCTATACCGCTTCGCTCTTACTCGCAGCCGCTTATTATCATGTCGGTTATTCCATTTGGTGTGGTAGGTGCAATGTTTGGTCACGTAATATTAGGTATGACCATGAGCGGACTGTCTATGTTTGGCATTATTGCGGTAGCGGGTATTGTAGTAAACGACTCCCTCGTTATGGTTGATTTTGTAAATAAAGCACGCGCGGAAGGTATGGCTATTAAACAAGCTGTTATGCAAGCCGGTGCAAAGCGCTTTAGAGCTATATTGCTTACCTCAATCACTACATTTATTGGGGTAATGCCAATTATTATGGAAACAAGCTTACAAGCTAAAATAGTTATTCCTATGGCGGTATCGCTGGCCTTTGGTGTGCTTTTTGCCACGGTAATTACCTTGATACTTATACCTTGCCAGTACGTAGCACTAGAAGACGCCAAGCGCCTTACCCGTAAACTATTTGGTAAATCGCAACCTATAAGTATTCAACCAACACCCACTACCAAATAATTAAAGTTTCTCTCCCAACCATTAAAGCTCGGCCTAATACGCCGAGCTTTTTATTAGCCCTGCATTATTAATAGTTTTTATAAAGTGTTTCAAATAAATTATAGGTAATTATTTTAATAATATCAGCGTATTATGCGCCCTCATTTAAAGCACAGCTAACGCATTAAAATGTTATTGCTTAGCATTACGCTCACACCGCAATGGCTTTGAGCAGCTTGTCAGTTAAGTGCCCTCCACTTAGCTCTAATAACGAGGGCGTGTTGACCTTTGGCGTTTGAATTTACAGCAGTATGTTTGGTTTTTAGGCAAGGCAGAGCCTATGAAGTGCGGTTACTCCCCATAAATAGGCGATAACGTAGCATAAATGCCAAACATACGCTGCCCTTTGGGTTCTGCCTAGGGGCGATAAACTCTTTGTTGCCTACATGGATGTTGGTAAGGGCCGTGAGCAGGACGCGGAAGCTTTGCTCGGTTATTACTTATTCTTACATGGATGTAAGTCATTAGAATAACGCAGGAGCAGTTATCGAGCCCACTAGGTTACAAACCTCGCGCCGTGATTTGATCGCCCCTAGATTGAACAAATTTCAATCCGCAAAGATCAACACGCCCTATACACGTAAATTTAAAACACCTAAACATACTGCTATTCGCGAAAAAGCGCTATGGCATGTAGTTTATTTATGTACCCTAAGGAACCCTATGTTTGATTTAATAAGCAAACGCAGCGCTAATTTAAAAAATGACGTACTAGCCGGCTTAACCGCTGTGCTTACGCTCATTCCCGAAGCCGTTGCGTTTACATTTGTAGCGGGAATTGACCCAATGATGGGTCTTTATGGCTCGTTTTTTGTTGGTTTTATTACCGCTGTGTTTGGCGGCCGCCCTGGTATGATCTCGGGTGCGGCGGGCTCTATGGCTGTAGTCACTACCGCCTTTATTATTATGTTTGGGCTGGAGTACTTGTTGGCCGCCGTGGTATTAACCGGTGTACTGCAAGTTGTGTTTGGCGCGTTTAAAATGGGTAAATTTATTAGGCTGTTACCTCACCCTGTAATGCTTGGCTTTGTAAATGGCTTAGCTATTGTGATTGGTATGGCGCAATTTGGCCAATTTAAAGAAAACGTACGTGTAGTCTACGATAAGCAACACGATATGTTTACCTACGCAGGCGATTGGATGCAATTAACCAGCCCAGCCATGCTTACCATGATGGGGCTAATAGCGTTAACCATGGCCATTGTGTATTTTTTACCACGCTATACCAAAGCAATTCCTGCGCCCCTTGTTGCTATTGCCGTATGTACAGCCCTAGTTACATTTACGCCGCTTGAGTCTAAACTTGTTAGTGACGTTGTGCACACGCAGCGTACCTCAATGATTGAAAAAGAGATCATTACTGAAAACTTTGCAGCTATAAAAAATCAAGTACCTCATGGGCAATACAGCGAAGTGGCACAAAATATTGCACTTGAGCGCCCAACCGATGCGCAAATTACGGCTAAATGGCAAGAAAACGAAGCGCAAAAAGTAGCTGAGGGCTTAAAAGACACCATAGACCCACTTGATGGTAGTTTAAAAGGTGCATTACCGAGTTTTCACTTTCCGCAAATTAGTTGGGATTTAACCAATAGCGACTCGCTCGATGCACTTATTACCGTGCTCATGCTTGCGCTTATTTTGTCATCAGTGGGGTTAATAGAAACCCTTATGACGCTTTCGCTTATTGATGAAATAACACAAACCCGCGGCCAAGGTAATCGCGAGTCTGTAGCACAAGGTTCGGGCAATATTTTAAGCGGTTTATTTGGTGGCATGTGCGGCTGCGCAATGATTGGCCAAAGCATGGTCTGTTTAAATTCAGGCGGCCGAGGCCGTGCTGCAGGTATTGCTACCGCTTTATTTATGTTGGTATTTATTTTGTTTTTCCCAAGCTTAATTGAAATCATACCGGTGGCATCTTTAATTGGCGTTATGTTTATGGTGGTTATTGCAACCTTTGAATGGTCCTCTTTACGCTTATTTGGCCGCGTTCCAAAGTCTGAAATATTTATCATTATTGTGGTATCAACCGTTACCGTATTGCTTGATTTAGCCGTTGCAGTAGGCATAGGTATTGTTATTTCAGCCTTAGTTTATGCGTGGAATTCTGCAAAAGAAATTCGTATTCAATGCAGCGATGAATCGCAAAACGAAAAAACCTACCAAGTGGCAGGCAACTTATTTTTTGGCTCTATAACCTCGTTTAAAGAAGGGTTTAACCCACATCACGACCCACAAAAAGTGTGTATTGATTTTGCCAATGCTAAAGTATGCGACCAATCAAGTATTGAGGCCATACATGGTTTAAGTGAGCGTTATAAAGCATTAGGTAAAACGTTGTATTTACGCCACTTAAGCCCTGAGTCTGCCCAGTTATTACAAAAAGCCGGTGATTTAGTTGAAGTTAACATTGTTGAAGACCCTAAATACCCTGTAGCCAACGACGCTATGGCGTAACAGCCAATTAGGTAACTTACTCAAAAAGCTCGGCGTTTTCCGAGCTTTTTATTTTAAATCAATTGTTTAAATTATTTTCAGCTGATAAGTTAGACACTTATATGGACTCACGCACATAAAAGGGTGTAACAATGCTACGTGTACAACTTATTCTATTTATTACTTTTTCCGTCTTAACCTAGTTACAAAAAAACAGCCGTAAACTAATGATATTAGGCGCTATTGCTATATCGTTCGCATTTGTGGTACTTGATTTTTAACAGGCGTAGATGAAGGGTTATCTGGCATTAATTAATCAAAAAATTTTAGCTTGAAAATTAAAGGGACTTTAATGCGCATATACATACTGATTATTTCTTTAGTTATTTTTTTAAGTGGGTGTCAGAGCTATATTGCTTATCAAATAACTAAACCTCCGCAGAAAGTTCTCCCTAAAGAATTTGAGAGCTCTATCGCTTTATCTGGAGTACAAACCCATTACTGTAGTAGCGAAGTAGATTGTCTTGATTTTAGATTTATCTCACCTAAGGATATCGAAAGCTACCTACTCGATGGTAATACACTTTCGTTAAGTTTGATTGTTAAAGGAAGCACTGAAGATGATGTTTTTGAATACCAACTTACTTCAGATGATATACCAAACAGCCAAAATAGCGGGCTTTTAATCATCTTTCCGGGGTATGGCGTAGACAGCTTGATTTACACCATGCAAGCAAGATGGCTTAGCCATGTCACTGGAAAAAATGTGATAGTGATGCCTGCAAGTAATCAATACGAGAAATTTAGATTTGGTTTAAACTCGCTTGATGTGCTAGTCAATTATGTAAATAAAGAAAACTACACTGATATTTCCTTAATTAGCTACTCAATGGGCGCAATTGCGGGAGTTGAGTTGGCATCTAAGCTGAACATTAGTAAGCATATACTTTATGCCCCAATGATTAATTTTGAGGCCGCACTAAGCACAATTGCTAACTTATCACACCCTATTTATAGCAAACTATTAGGCGATGATTATTTAAACGAAGTCGCGGCTAAAATAATAGAAAAAAGTGAAGTACCTCTTAACAAACTCAACTTATTAAATAATCTAAATAAGACCCCGCATGCTAGGCACACTTACATCTTTTCAAGTAATACAGATAAAGTGAGTCCATATAATAGGATGCTTACTCTTAACAACCCAAAAGTGAGCATTTATGAGGTAAAAGATTTAAACCACATTGAAATGGTTTCTTTAATTTCCACACAGCAAAGGAATGTGCTCCTTTGCTTGCTTGACGGATAACTTTGCCAACATTCCTAATAATTGAGAAAAATATTGCTCGTTTTTTATCCCTAATACGTTATGGTAATAAATAGCAATACATAACTAATAATAATGGAAGGAGCAGCCATGAATACCCCGCAATCAAATCATATCCCGCAAGAAGCCTTCGATTGGTATGACGAATACGCCCACGGTTTAATGGACCGACGTACATTTATGAAAAAACTAGGTGGGTTAGCTGCACTTGGCTTTTCAATGAGCGTACTAACCAGTGCCCTGTTACCTAATTATGCGTTTGCAGAGCAAGTGTCGTTTAACGATGACGATATTAAAGCCACCTACGAAGAATTTGATTCGCCAAACGGGCATGGTAAAGGCAAAGGCTACTTAGCTGTGCCGAGCAAAATTGAAGGTAAACTGCCGGTTGTATTAGTTATTCACGAAAACCGTGGTTTAAACCCATATATTAAAGATGTAGCAAGACGCTTAGCCAAAAAAGGTTTTATTGCCTTTGCACCCGATGCACTCTTTGCGCTTGGTGGCTACCCGGGTAATGACGATGAAGGCCGTGCCATGCAAAAAACCATGGACAGAGCTAAAATCCAAAATGACTTTGTAGCCGCTGCGCACTTTTTAAAAAGTCATTCAAATAGTAACGGCAAATTAGGGGCTGTGGGCTTTTGTTTTGGGGGTTATATTGTTAATTACTTAGCGGCGGTTGAGAGTGATTTACTCAGCGCGGGCGTGCCCTTTTATGGCACTCCTGCAAGTGAGTCACTGCACAAAAATATAAAAGCACCTTTAATGATTCAATTAGGTGAGCTTGATAAACGCGTTAACGCTACATGGCCTGATTATGAAAAAAGCTTAAAAGCTAACAATGTTGAGTACATTATGCACATGTACGAAGGCGCTAATCATGGTTTTCATAACGACTCTACGGGGCGTTATGATGAGCAAAAAGCTGAACTCGCTTGGCAGCGTACCTTAGCGTTTTTTAATGAAAAACTAAGTTAATAATAAGGTAATGCCACCAGCTTAAAATGGGTGGCGTTATTTAAGTTAATTAGCCAAAGCCCTGATTAACTAAGCTTTGGTTAATTAAGCTCTGTAACATGTAAAAGCTTGCCCGAAGGTCCCCATAAATAAATCACTTTCCCCACGGTTCTTGTTTTATTCCTTCAAAGCGAATATCAAAGTGAGTTAACTTACTAATAGTGTTAAAGGCTTCGTTTATGTTTAATACGCACACTTGCAGCATTAAATTTTCAGCAAATTCTTTGTTGTAGTAACGTTTAATACCAATCGACTTAAATATTTAATCATTCTAGCGTGCTAAATAGAGCGCTAACAGCGTTATAAATTTCTTATGTAGAACAACTGCATGGCGATATTTATGCCTTGTTATCACGCTATTTAACTGCCGCTATAAATGCCTAATAACTTAACACGATTGGTATAAAAAAAACTACATTCACCTGATGTTGCAATACTTAAATCAGCTGATGCTTGCTCAACATTAAAGCCAAGCGCCTGATAAAAGTCGCACGATTGCTGATAATTTTTACACGGCACAAACATTCTAATGTCATGAACTTGCATTCTCAGTCCTTCATTAGCCAAGCACGCTTTTATCAATAATTCCTTTTGCAATAAGGGCTTTTAAAATACCGGCGCTTTTTTCTCTAAATGCATCGCGAAGTAAGCGCACTGCCGGAGTGATTGACTGCCTACTTGGGCACACCAACCAAAGCTCTGTAGGCGTGGGTTTAAAACTTGGCATAACACTTACAACATTACCAGCCAATAATTCATTAGACATATCTAAGCAGGATTTAACCGCCAGCCCCTTGCCCGATACACACCAACGCCTTACTAAATCGCCATCGTTAGTTGCGTGGCCACCGTTGAGCTTTACTTTAAACTCTTCGCTACCATTACTAAACAGCCACACATCTTTAATTATATCTTGAAGTTGATAAAACAGCCCTTTATGTGATGTTAAATCATGTGGATGAGCAGGCGTACCGTGTGTATCAAGGTAGCTTTGCGCTGCGCATAAAATACGCGGTACGTCGCAAATTTTAAAACCGTACATGCTGGCATCGTTAGGTTTACCATAACGCAGCGCAATGTCGACCGAGTCACGATAAAAGTCGATATTACTGTCGCTAATATTGGCGCGAAGGCTTAACTGAGTGTGAGTTTGCATGAACTCGTCAAGCCATGGGATCACAATATTGCGCCCTAAATCAGAAGAAAGTGCAATACGCAGCTCGCCATCAATTATATCATCATCGCTTTTTAGTGTATTTTTAGCTTGTTCAAGCATCGTCACTGCTTGTTGGCACTGCGGAATATAACGCTCACCGGCGGCAGAAAGCCTTAAATGACGAGTAGTACGTATGAATAGTTCAAAGCCTAAAGCCTGCTCTACCCTTTTAACAGCAGCACTTGCTGTAGCGGTGCGCATATCTAAATTGGATGCGGCAGCAGTAATACTTTTAAACTCTGCTACTTTTAAAATTACCTGTAAGTCTTCTAAAAGCATTGTGTATTAATCCGTTATCAACTTTTAATTATTATTTTTGGCAAAATTAAGCGCTTTAGGTTTGCTTACATGCGTGTTGAGCAATCAAAAAGTGATTTATTGTCTATTTATATTTGACAATGCTTAGGTATTGCGTGATTTATCAATATAAAGGCTAATATTACACTGTACCCACTACCTAGTCACTAACCACTATTTATTAAATTAGGACAATCTTTAGTAACCCTATGTTAGTTTAATAACTCTCAATACTGTTCAGAAAAAATACATTTATTAAACGCTTTTAAGTATGTGTATAACGACACTAGGTATTAACCGCACGCTTTAAAATACATTCATAAAAAGCTCAGCCAGCTATTAAACAATATTTTTTGATAAAGATTCAATTATTACCCTGTTTATTGATTGAAAACACTCACCTATTATTCACCTCAACGCAAGCGAAGCCATTTAGGCTATTTAGATCGCTTTATTCTATTTTTTAGCATAACGGGTATCAATGTATGAAACGATTAAAAACCACCCTAGCAATAGCATCACTTTCACTAGCAGTAACTGCTGCTTCAGGCGCCTATGCAGCAGAGGTTGGCGCCCTTGAAACGGTGACCACGTTTAATAAATATCGCGGTGCAGGTATAGCTATAACACCTGCAGGACGAATGATTGTAAGCATGCATCCGCTTGACGCACCAAAAACGCGAGTAATTGAAATTATGGCAAATGGTGCTCAACAACCTTTCCCTACCGTCGATTGGGCAGACGGCCCTGAGCTTGGCAAAGTAGGCCTTGCAGCTGTAATTGGTGTACATAGCGATAGTAAAGGTGTGGTGTGGATTTTAGATATGGGCAGCGAGCGAATAGCCCCAAAACTTATAGCCTGGGACAGCGTTGCCAATACCTTAGTTAATACCATTGAATTAAATAAAGACGCCGTGCTTGCTAACTCATTTTTACAAGACTTTGTCATTGATGAGCGTAACGACAAAATTTACATTGCCGATATGTCATTTGGTAACTTTATGGGTGCAACCAAACCTGCTTTTATAGTGGTTGATTTAAAAACGGGTGAATCCACTCGCGTACTTGAAGGCAATGCTAAGCTAATGCCAGAGGAGCGCGATATTGTCATCGAAGCCTCTCCCGTTGCCTCTAAATCAGCAGAAGGTGAAACGACAAACCTTCGCTTTGGTTTAAACCCAATTACCATTGATGATAAAAATGAGTGGGTCTACTTTGGCGCATTTACAGGCACACGCGTCTACCGTATTCCGGCAAAAACGCTCGCTAATAGCACGTATTCAGATGCTAAAAAAGCAAAAAGCATTGAACTGTTTGGCCCTAAAAACCCAAGCGATGGCATGACCTACGCGCCAGGTGGCGGTATTTTAGTAACCGACCTTGAAAACAATGCCATTGGCTTAACCACTAAAGGCCACTACGAAATAATTGTTCAAGATAAACGATTATCATGGCCAGATAGCCTAGCGCTAAGCAATGGTTGGGTTTATGTAACACAAGATCAGCTCCATCAACACCCTGCATTTAGCCAAGGCTTTGGTAATGCAAAACCACCCTACGTATTAACACGCTTTCGTTTTAATCAGTAAAAAAGTGCCTAGGAGCCAGTTTTTGTACTGGCCCGTTAAAAGGTTTTATCAACGAAATTTTTAAACATATTTGCTCTAGTTCAACTTAATTACTGGTATTCAAATAAGGCTGACCCTATGCGTAAACCAATTTTAAAATTGGGCGTAACCGATTTATCGTTTCACCATGTTACGGCTTCTTTAGTGAGCCATGTTTTAGCTGATATGGGCTTTAATGTTGAGCGTATTTATGCGCCGCATGAAAATAACTTTAAAAACCTCAAATCGGGTGAAGTAGATTTACTCGCCTCAGCGTGGCTGCCTTCAAGCCACGGTATTTATAAGTCCGATGTTGAGCAAGCTACACCACTCATTGAGCTTGGCTTGCATTATGAGCCTTATGCGCATTGGGGCGTACCAGATTACGTACCGCAAAGTGCAGTGAATGAAGTTAGTGATTTGCTTAAACCAAATGTGCTTATAAAAATGGAAAAAACAATTCAGGGCATTAATGCCGGTGCTGGTATTACCCGTTTTTCTATTAATATGATGAAAGAATATGGGCTGACGAGCGCAGGATATGAGTTTATAACCGGCACAGAGCATGATTGTTTTAGCGCGTTTGAAAACGCAGTAGCCACCCAAACTTGGTGCGTAGTGCCATTATGGAAGCCACAATTTTTGCATTACAAGCACACAATACGAGCGCTTATAGAACCAAAAGGCTTACTAGGCGTTGTTGATAGAGCTGTTTTACTCCTACGAGAAGATAAACAAGTGCTGTTTAATCAAGCACAGATAAACACTCTTGATAAATTACGCTTTTCCAATGAGATCATTGCCGAGCTCGACTATAAAGTATGCAAGAACTTACAGCCCCTCGATGACGTAACGCGTAATTGGCTTAATCACAATCCATTTAAATAGTAGTTTGTGCTTTGTTTTTTTAAAAAAGGCTCAATATAGACACTACTTGGCTAAAATTGCCACTTAACGGAGATAACCATGACCCATCCAATTATTAATGATTTAGAAAAACGTTATACAACTAAACGCTATACAACCCAGCGTATTCCTCAAGATGACTTAGATGTAATTTACGAAGCTATGCGTCTTTCTCCTTCATCTATTAACTCGCAGCCGTGGAAATTTATTGTTATTGAATCAGACGAAGCTAAAGAGCGTATGCACTCTACGTTTGAAAATAAATTTCAATTTAATCAGCCGCATATTAAAACTGCATCGCACGTTATTTTATTTGCTTACAACCCTAAATATAAACGTGATGATTACGCACAAGTCATTGATGCAGATATTAAAAATGGCCGTACCCAAAGTGAAAACCGCGAACAAGCATTTGGTGCGTTTGCCTTTGTTGATATGAATACCGATGAGCAAGGCAACAATGCGATGTGGACCAAAGCGCAAACTTACATTGCCCTGGGCAACACAATGCACGCCGCAGCACGCTTAGGTATTGATTCAACGCCTATGGAAGGTGTAGATGCACAGCTTATTGGTGAAGTGTTTGAAGACGAGCTCGATGGCTATATTTGTGATGTAGCGCTGGTACTTGGTTATCACGATGACACTGAAGATTATAACGCTAAGTTACCTAAATCTCGCTTAGCAAAAGAGCAAGTTATTCAGGTTTTATAAAAACCGAGTAAAAAAGCTTAGCGCTAATGAGCGCTAAGCTTTTATATTCATTTTATTTTTTAGCAATAGCCTGCAGTACCGATGCTAAACCTGTGTGGTATGTGCCTTCAAACACTTCTCGCCTTAATTCTTCAAAATGTACAAAGCTAAGCTCGGTTAAGTCGTTTTGTAAATCGCTTTTTGAGGTTTTAGTATCGACACTTGGGCCGCCTCCAGTATTATAATTTACTTGCTCAGGCGTATAGGCCTCAAGTAAAAACACCCCACCTGGCTTTAAACCTTTAACAGCGCGCTTATATACGGCTGAACGCACAGCACTTGGTAAAGGGCAATAAATAGAGACTACCGCATCCCATTTTTCTTTTCCAAAATCAAACTTCGCTAAATCGGCGTGTACTAGCTCAATGGTTACGTTGTGCTCTTTGGCAAGCTTTGCCGCTTTTTCAAGCCCTACTTTAGAGCCATCAACAGCGGTAACGCGATAACCCATTTTTGCTAAAAATACCGCATTTCGGCCCTCGCCTTCGGCTAAGCTTATAACATTTCCTTTAGGTAATTGCTTATAGTGATCGGCTAAAAAATCGTTTGGCTGTTTGCCATAAGCGTATTGCTGAGTGTTATAGCGTTCATCCCACATAATTTCTCCTGAGCTAAATTTGTTTACACAAGCATGTATAAAATACGCTTTAGTTGCTTAATAATTCCACGAATAACATGGGGAGTAAATACGTAACAAGATTAAATAAAAAAAGACCAGTGACGGGATCACTGGCCTAAAAAACAATACGAAGGGAGTCGCATTGGTTGTAAAAACTGCTGTTTACTTAACTAATGGCACACCTGACTCAAGTGCCTGATTATGCATCCACTGGTTTAATTGCTCTGGCCAAGTAATGGTTGGCTCGCAATATAAACCACGTAATATAGAAAAATAAATTGCGCTATCGAGCAAACTTAATGACGTTTTACCCTCATTAATATTGAGCTGTTTTTCGGTGCCAATTAAAAATTCATTTACTTGTAAAACGATCTCAGGAGTTGTTGCTATTAGGTTTACAAAGTTAAGCTCTGTCGATTGCTTGTTATCTTCCCACGCTATACGGCTAGATTCTGTTTTAAACTCTTTTAAATCCAGTAATGGCCAACGTGGCAAACCAATTTGCAATAAAGGCGCAAACGAGCCACCTTGCCACTCAATAGCCCCTTGCGTTGGCGTGTTTGATTCGCTAGAACCAGCAAGTTCAATAAACAGGCTAATAATTTCGTTACTTTCACTCATAATAGTGCCGTCATCTTTTTCAAGAATAGGTACCATTTTTTTACCAATTAGTTTTGTTGGTGTTTCAGTGTCGTCGTAATCAAGTACAACATCATCAAGCTTAATACCTAATTTACCTGCTACATATTTAACACGCGCACAAAAAGGACAATGAGAGTAACTGTATAGTTTCATAATTAATTAAAGCCGAAAGCGGTTAAATACCTATGCCCGTAAGATACCCAAATACTCAGCACAGAAAAACCGCATTTAGGTTGAAACTTTATCTTGTAAAAATTGATAATCACGCGCTTAAAAGCAAATATCATAAAAAACACGCCATAAAGGCGTGTTTAAAAATGTACTCAATTTACACATTATAGTTAGCGCCCTATTACGCCTTCAGCTAAAGGTTTAAATCTAAATATGTAATAAGGTGCTTTGTTTTCAGCATGACCGTTATTAAGTTGTGCCGAAAGCGGCAATTGCGCAGCGCCGGTGTACATGTAACCCTCTGGTCCAATGCTTACGCCATCTGGCCAAATCATGTTTTTATCGTACACATAATCACGGTACGTACGTGTTTTGGCATCAATAACGCCCACCGTACGCTCACCCACTATGGTTAAATATAAATTATCATCAGCATCAATACTTAAACCACCGTTTACTGGTTTTTGTGCGTATTGCTCTACTCGTTCACCTAGTTGTTTATCGGTTAATTGCTCGTTAGCAATGTCGGCCATTTTAATACGGTAAACATACTTTTTATTAAGCGGAGCAAAGTAAAGCCATTGCTGCGCGTTATCAAGCACAATGCCATCGGCACCAATAAAGGCATTAAGTTGCTTTTGATTATCAGTCCCTTCATCAATCATTATTGGCATGGTGTAATCGGGCAAAGTGCTTTCGTGACCTTGCAATACTCGCCAGCTCTTGCCTGTTTTAGTATTAACGATAATAAGGGCGGCTTGCTTGCCATTTCCGCCATCTGCAATACCTTCATCGGCAATCACTAATGTATTGTATTTACTCGATATAGCTAAATCATTAAGTTGAGATTGAGCAACCGATATAGGGCTAGGTAAATAAATAATTTTGTTAACCTTATTGTTTATCGCATCCCATGCTACCAGCTTTGGCGTAATACGCGGCTGCGCCTGGCCTGAGTCGAGTATCCAAACGTTACCTCTGTCATCAGCCCTTACCCCTAATACCCAATTTAAATAGTTAGCGGGATTTTTTAAGCTGCCATCACTTTTATAAGGAGTTTGCATTTGCGCATTAGGAAATGGGACTACATCGCCATTTTTTAAAAGCTCCCCTACTTTTACTGATGGGTTATAAAAGGGGTGATAACTAAAAATAAAGCGCTTGTTTTGTGTATACGTAATACCGCCTACTGCGCTATCTGTTTGTGCGTAAACCTCAGCGGGTACCATGTCGTTTGCAATAGCCGAGGCACTTATTAGTAAGGCTATAGCGCTTAGCCCTAATTTAGATTTATTTAAGAACATAATTTGCCCTATTTTTGCTTAATGTAATTAGCTGTGCCGTCTATCCAGTCTTGTCGAGCTGGGGCAAAAAAATCAATATCCACCGTATCTTGGGTAAAGTGAAATTCGTGCGGTACATTGGCCGGTATCACCATCATGTCACCCGCTTTCATAAGGTATTGTTTACCGCCAGAAAACACTTTAGCCTCGCCTGACATAATCCACGTTACTTGTTCATTCGGGTGTTTATGAAGCGCCACTTTGCCCCCTTTTTTGGCCACCCATTTTACAAACGTAGATTGCGTACCATGAAAATATTGGCGTGTTAAATATGGGCCCATTTGCTCTTTGGGCTGGCTATCGAGATTAAGTAAAAAAGGGGCGTTGGTAATGTGCTGGTTATAACTATCCATTATGCCCATTTGGGGTGCAGGCGTTATTTGCTGTGCAAGTTTACTTTGCGCTGCCCATACGCCAGAGCTTGTTAAAGCAGCTGCTAATAAAAGCGTGTTAATTTTCATAGTTTCACCTAAATAATAAACTGTGTGCGGCTGCACTGACTATTTAGGCAAAGTTTACAGGCTGAGAATTTTTGAAAAAGCCGCTTAGCCGAGAAACATTTTCAAATAAAAACGAGCAATAAATCACTTATTGAAAAACAAAAACCCAGCAATAAAGCTGGGTTTTACTTAGGTCATGCTTAATAAACCTTAACTGACCTTGAGTTCTTGCATTTGTATGTACTGTACTAGGTCTTCAATCGATACCACGGTCATGCTGTGTTTATTAGCATACTCGCTTATCTGTGGTAAGCGTGCCATGGTGCCATCTGGATTTGTGAGTTCACAAATAACCCCAAACGGTTTTAAACCAGCCAGCTGCATTAAATCTACAGACGCCTCGGTGTGACCACGGCGAACTAAAACCCCACCTGTTTGTGCTTTTAAGCCAAATACATGCCCTGGGCGCGATAAATCACTCGGTTTTGCGTTATCGGCTGTGGCGGCTTTAATAGTTGCGACTCTGTCGGCTGCCGATACGCCGGTTGTAACACCGTGTTTAGCTTCAATGGTTACTGTGTAGGCTGTGTTATTTTGGCTGGTGTTGTTAGTTACCATTTGCGGTAGATCGAGCTGCTTAATGCGCTCATCACCCATACACAGGCACACAATACCGCTGCCTTCGCGGATCATTTCGGCCATTTGTTGGGTCGTTAAATGCTCGGCAGAAAAAACAAAATCACCTTCGTTTTCGCGGTCCTCATCATCAACAACAAGTACCCCTTGGCCTTGCTGCAAAGCAGCAATGGCGTTTTCTACGCGGGTGTGGCTTTCGCCAAATTGGCTAAGTAAAGACTGAATCATTATTATATTCCACATAAAAATAAATAGATTCAGGACACTGAAAGACATGGCAAAACACACAAACTAAATTGCGCACTTTTACCACTAAACAGCTTATACCAATCCGCTTAATTCAGTGATCAATTTTGAGGCGGGAAAACGTGTTGATAACGACACTTTTAGCCCCTCAAAATGATTAAGTATTTTTGCAAATTGGTATTAAACACGCAGCCACAGGCCACGTGTTTGCATACGCTACAAGCTATATTCTCTTTCATCCGGACTATAACCGTCGGCTCTGGCCTCTCACCAGATCTGCTTGACCTTTATTTAATACATTAAAAACGATTATTAAATAAAGCGCTCGCGGGCTCATTTTATTCATAAAGTCATGAGTAAAACATACCGCCGGTGGGGAATTTCACCCCGCCCTGAGAATGTACCATGAACTTACCTGTTCACGGCCTGCGCATTATACGCGTGTATGACCATGTTATTCAAAAATAAACGTTAAATAAGCTCAGTGTTCAGTGAGGCATTGAGCACTTTACCTTGATTTATATCGGCCGTGAGTGAGCATTTTGCGCCATTAACTAAGTTTAAATTTGGCTGCACATGGCCAATATCAGCATCTATTATTACCGGAAACAAGCACCCACCCAATGCCACATCTAGCGCATGGCGGTAATCAAAGGCATCGTGATGACTTTGTGTTATTTCACTGCGCCCTAAAATAAGGCCGTTAATATCATCAAATACACCGGCAAGTTTGAGCGACAGTAAAAAGCGTGCCACGGTGGTAGGGGTAAGCTCTGAGTTTTCAAGGTATAAAATAAGGCCTTCGTTCGCACTGTGTTTTTTAAAGTCGTGCAATGCTAAAAAAGGTGAATCTAATAATAACCCTACCGTATCAAGGCAGCCGCCAAATAAGCGCCCAGACATCTCTATTGTGCGCTCATCGGTGTAATTTAAGCACTGCCACTGAGTAGGCTCGCTTGGTGCTAACAGCTCATCGGGGGTTTGTGCGTAATTGGGTTTATTTTTTTGATAATATGCAGAGGGTCCTTGCTCAAATTTACTGCCCGATTCGTAGGTAATGGTTTCAAAAATTTGTAAGCTAAAGGGATTTGTTTCATCGGGATGAAGCTGCATTAAGTTGGCACTATGAAGTGTCGCCCATTGGCACTTAGCTGTAAGTGCACAGGCAATTGTACTCACATCAGAAAAACCCACCAGCCATTTAGGCTTAGCTTCTTTAATGGCATTAAAATCAAGTAGTGGTAAAATTTCCATTGCAAGCTCTCCACCCATTGGTGGCATAATGGCGGCAACGTCATTGTCTAGCAAAAAGCCCATCAATTGCTTGGCATGGGCTTTTGCATCTAATTCATCGCGGGGTTTATTTTGGCGTAAAAACTCCCCTTCTACTACCTCGTAACCACGGTTCTTCAAACCGTCTATCACTCTATCTAGTCGTGCATGGTATTTTTCTTTTAAGCCCGACGAAAGCGAGCAAATAGCAATTTTAGAGCCTACTTTTAAAGGCGCTGGATAAAGTATATTAGCCATGAGTGTTCCTTTTGATAAAGTAATTCCAGTGCGTGAAAAGTTTCCCCTTCTACACGTATTGTAGATGTGTACCCATATCAACACGTTTACTCTTTATACAATATGAATGCAAGAAGTAAATTTGGTGTAGTCTACGGGTTGTTTAAGTGATTTTACTTGCTTAAATATGGGTTTTTCTAAAATTATTAGGCGTGACACCGAAACGCTTTTTAAATGCGGTAGTGAATGAAGAAACATGGCTGTAACCCAGTAAGAAAGAGACTTCACCTATCGATTTACCATCCAAAACAAGCCAGCTTTTCGCTTTATCCAAGCGTTTATTTCTTAAGTACTCTATTGCCGTGACTTGGTACTTGTTTTTAACTTGCCGTTGTAACGTGCTGACACTAACCCCCAAATAATCTGCAATTTGGCTTAAACAACCATGCGATAAAGCTAAATCCTCAAATGCTTTGTCTATTTTACATTTGTGATGTGCTTTCAAAGATTGTCTGTGAAGATTAATTATTGGTGCTGACTTTGCTTGGCTAGGCTCAGTGAAGAGTAAAATTAAACTCTTATATATTAGTTGGATTGATAGTTGCTCTGCCTTGAGTTGATCTTCAAACATAAGGCTAGACTTTAATGTAAACAACTGATTTGCAATGTCTGTTAATTCATCAGCGCAGTCAAATGTAAAAACACGACTTGGGTGAGCAAAAATTCTGTCTATTTTTATTCTATCGTCGCCGGTTTTACATCGTGAATAAAGCCATTGTTTGTTAATTGATACATTAATTTTTTTTACTTTTTGATTTTTATTTAAATGGCGGGTAAACATCTCTTTGCCTGAAATTGTATTAATAAACAATAACGGCCTGTGTGGGTCTGCCCTAAGCTGGTAAGTACTTTTACCTAAACTAAAGCACAACGTTCCCCTGTATAAAATATTAATACTTATACCGGCATCAATGGCAACCGTACTGCTGGCCGCTTGTTTTTCTTCGCCATCACAACAGTGCATAGTGATACCCTGCGCTACACTTTCAAATGTTAAATCACCTACAAATAATGGCTTGTGATCCGCATTATGTTGTAAAACATGATTATCGTAGCCCTGCAAAACAAGTGCCGAATGAAGGTTATCTTTGTTTAAGTTTAATGCTAATTTCATAGCTCTTTCACTTTCACGTTATTAATGGCGATTAATCAAAATTAATTGGCGATTTTACTTAATTATTTTCCGCATAAAATACTACCACATATGTAAAATAGTGCGAACAATTCTTATTTGCAATAATTCTACTATTTAAAAATAATTAAGGATAAGCATGGCCCCTTTTAGTTTTTCTAAACGCATTATTTCTGGCGCTGTTGCCTCTGCGCTAGGTGCAACAGTTATATCTGCAAACGCAAATGAAGCGCAAAACAATACTGCTGATAATGAAATAGAACGTGTTTCTGTGTGGAGTACAGCCGTTAATACTTCATCACTGTACCTTAATGAAGGTGATATTAGTAATAAGCAAGCGGATCATATTTCTGACCTATTACGAACCATTCCTGGGGTAGATGTAGGCGGAGCTCACTCTCTAAATCAACGAATCACCATTCGGAGTATGGATGATAAAGATTTAAAAATAAGCATCGATGGCGCAGCACAAAATACGTATATGTATCACCATATGGGTAACTTACAAATTCATGCCGACATTTTAAAATCAGTAGATATTGAAATTGGTACCAACTCAGTGGTGAATGGCGGCTTAGGGGGTGCGGTCAAATTTGAAACTAAACAGGCTCAAGAGCTGCTTAATGCAAATGAACAAATTGGTGGACGTATCCATGTGAGCGCCGGTGATAACTCGGGCACCAACTACTCATTAACAGGTTATGGTTTACTGGCCGATAACGTTGATTTTTTAGCTTACTATAATTATGTAGATCGCAAAAACTATGATGTTGGTGGCAATCAGATCAAAGATGCCAGTGGTGCTGAAATTGAGGGCACTGATGGTGAAGTAAAAGGCTTAGAAGGGACAACTACCGATGCGTTAATTAAGCTAGGCTGGGATATAAACAACAATCAACGCCTCGCTTTCAGTTATGAAAGCTATAAAGATGAAGGTGATTACAGCTACCGACCTGATATGGGCTTAGCCACCGATTTAGCTATAACTAACTCTTTGGCGATTCCGCTGTTGTGGCCTACAGAGTTTACACGCGACACATTAACGCTAAACTACACACTTCATTGGTCAGATTATTCAATGCTTAAAGCCTCAGTATTTTCCAATACCAGTGAATTATGGCGTGATGAGTTAGGCTGGGCCGAAAACGAAAGCTTTGCAAGTTCAGCCGGTATAATCACCGGTGAAGCCAAAAACACAGGGGTTAATATTTTAGCCAACACGTTAATTTCTAACAGCGTTGAGCATGATATTACTTACGGCCTAGATATAGTTAAGCATGAAACACACTATTATGCTGATTACACAACAATCGATGATGCGGTATCTGCAGAAGAAGCAACAACAACAGCATTATTTATTCAAGATAAAATAGCAATTAGTCCAAGTTTTGCCATCATTCCAGGCGCCCGTTATGAGCATTACGACATTGACTCAACCTTAGTGGATAATACATTTAACGAAACATCATTTGCCTTAGCTGCCGAATACTCGCCTACAGAGCAATTGATCTTTAAATTAAGTTCTACACAAATTTTTAAGGCACCAGAAATTGCTGAGGTATTTATTGGTGCAGGCTTATATGACGAAGCTAACCCTGATATTAAAGCCGAAACCGGTACCAATAGCGAGTTCTCATTCGCGTATCAAACACATATTAAAGATGATGATCAGATCTCTTTAGGGGCAACATTATTTAAAACGTCAATCAACGATTATATTTATGATTATGCCAGTGGCTCACTCAAAGATAATATTGGCGACATGGAAATTGATGGCTTTGAAGCATATCTAGGCTACAAATTAAACGGTTTCAATAGTCAAATAACTTACTCATCAGCCGAGAGTGAACTTGATGCTTTTGATCAATACGATGCCTTAAACGGTGCAAGACTAGACCGCCAACAAGGTGATACCTTAACAGTCAGTGCCGATTATGTATTCTCTGCTGTCGATTTAACTCTACACTGGGAGTTAATGAATGTAGATGATGTTGATGCCGGCGTAGACCTTGACGGCGCGACACTTAATAACGAGAAAGACGGATTTACGGTACATAATATCTCTCTAAATTGGCAACCACAAAGCCAACCACAAATAAATATCGTGTTTGGTGTGGATAACCTGTTTGATGAATATTACGCCTCGCAATCATCAAGAACAGGAACTTCATTCCACCCTCGCTTTGGCGAACTCTATCTACTCGATTATGAACCAGGCAGAAATATCAAAGCAACGTTTGCCTATCAGTTTTAATACCAATCCGCATAATTAAGTGATCTATTTTGAGGATGGATAAATGTGTTGATAGCAAGGAAAAATTCGCTATTTAGTTGTTATAAATGAGAATTTTTTAACGCAAATAGCAATACGCTTAGCCCCGCAAAATGATTAAGTATTAAGCATAACCTTATAAACCAGTTAAGTTGTTAACTGGTTTATATTATTTAATGAGGACTATGATGCGCTTTAAAGCTATTAGAATATTCTCCATGTCACTATTGGTAAGCTTGTTTTTAGCCCCAGTGAGTTACGCTAAAAAAGCAGAGCCGATCAATTTAAGCATCGACTTTACCTTACCAAAAATTAATACCGAACCCTACCACCGTCCTTATGTGGCTATTTGGCTGGAAACGCCCGATCGCGAAGGTATACATACTTTAGTTTTTTGGCACGAGCAACAAGAGTGGTTTAAAGACTTACGCCAGTGGTGGCGAAAAATTGGCCGCAAAGCAAGCGCAAATTACGATGGCGTGTCAGGCGCTACAAGAAAACCAAATAGCTATCAAGTCAGCTGGCAAGGCCAATTAAGTGACACTGAGATGTTGCCGCAAGGCGAATACACACTTAATTTTGAAGCGGTACGTGAAGAAGGCAGCCGAGAGTATTTAAAACAAAAAATACGCTGGGATAACAATCAACCACAGCATTATCAACTGCAAGGTCAAACCGAACTTGGCGCTATCACCATCACAATAGAGTAAAACAATGAAAAAAATAATTTCACATTCGATCAAAGGGCTTGTTGCAAGCTGTAGCTTATTGGCACTAACATTGAGTAACATAAGTATTGCCCACGAGCGCTTCATGGTGCCTTCTCATACTGTGTTTTCAGGCGATGATGTTCAATATGCAACCATTATTTCGAGTATTTCTAACGATATTTTTCACCCAGACCGCCCGCTGGGCAATAATAATAAAGGTATTGATGCGGGTGATTTAAAGCCTTTGTTCTCTTTATTGGAGTCAAATGTATTGTTACCTAATGGTGAAAACGACAGCTCAATACAATGGCAAGCATTTCAGCGCTTGTCTGTGGCTGATGTGCCTTTTAGCCAATCAGGCACTTATCGCGTGAGCTTAGTGCAAAAAGAAGTGGCCATGACCACATTTAAAAAGGCTAATGGCGCGCCTGGGCGAGTATTTGGTCCCAAACCGGTTATCCCTGAAGGCGCCACTAATATAGTACGAAGAACAACCGCGGCGCGCGTCGAGACTTTTATTACCATGAACGAGCCTTCTTTTAGCACTTTTCAGCCTATTGGAAAAGGTTTAGAGTTAACAGGTAAAACACATCCCAATGATTTATTTGCTCAAGAGCCTGCTCACTTTAAACTGGTGTATAACGGTAAAACGGTGCCAAAAAATACGCAGTTAAAAGTTATAAAAGCAGGTACTCGCCACAGAAACACCCGTAATGAACAAATCATTAAAGTAAACGAAAGCGGTGAGTTTACCTTTACCCCAAAACAAGCTGGGTTTTACTTTTTAACCGCCGAAACCGCACTTGATATAGAGCAACCAACCAATGTAGATGTAAAACATGACAGCCTCTATGTCACGTTAGAGGTATTCCCGCAATAATGTTTATCGCGAGGCGAGAATTGTGATCACTTTAAGAGAATAAAGCCTGAAATGTGCGACTTTATAAGCTACTGATTTAAGATAACGTAACACGATTGATATAAGCGAACTGCTTAACCTGAAATTCAAATATAAAAAAACCACACCCTATTGCTAAGGTGTGGTTTTTGTTAAAACTAAGTATTAAATGTACTCAACGTCAATGATTTCGTACTCAACGTCGCCTTTAGGCGTTTTAATGGTCACAGCATCATCTGTTTGTTTACCAATTAATCCGCGCGCAATTGGTGAATTCACAGAGATTAAATTATTTTTAATATCCGCTTCGTCATCACCCACAATACGGTAGGTTACTTCAGCATCTGTCTCTACATTTACGATAGTGACAGTCGTACCAAAAATAACTTTACCGGTATTAGGCATTTTAGTTACGTCAATAATTTGCACATTTGAAAGCTTAGCTTCAATTTCTTGAATACGGCCTTCACAAAAACCCTGTTGCTCACGCGCAGCGTGATATTCAGCGTTTTCTTTTAAGTCACCATGTTCACGCGCCACCGCAATGTCATTTACGATTTTAGGACGGGTAACTGTTTTTAATTCGTTAAGCTCTTCGCGCAGTAACTCTGCGCCACGAACTGTCATCGGAATTGATTGCATACTTTTCTCACTTAACACCAAGGCCTAATGGCCTTGGTACATTTCCTTAGTTCAATCGCTGGTGTAGCTCTTGAACTGACGTCACTTTACTACGGTCGTCCGCTTGGTTAGCAGTACAGTTAGCAAATGCCGCGTTCAAGGTTGTCGTGTAGTTGGTTTTGTTTTGCAATGCACCACGACGCAACACCTTCGAATCTTCGATCGCTTGGCGACCTTCGGTGGTATTTACGATATAGCTGTACTCTTTATTCTTGATGTTATCAAGAATATGCGGGCGGCCTTCATATACTTTGTTTACACGGCGTACTTCAATACCAGCCTCTTTTAAAGCCTCTGCTGTGCCACCTGTTGCATCAATTTCAAAACCTAGGTCTATCATGGTTTTAGCAAGTTCTACAACACGAGACTTATCGCTGTTACGTACAGATAGTAACGCGCGACCACCGCGTGGTAAAGTGTTGCTTGCACCTAATTGTGCTTTTGCGAACGCTTCGGCGAAAGTATCGCCAACACCCATTACTTCACCTGTAGAGCGCATCTCTGGGCCGCGGATAGGATCCACACCTTGGAACTTAGCAAATGGTAAAACCACTTCTTTAACGCTGTAGTAAGGTGGAATCACCTCTTTTGTAATACCTTGGCTGGCTAACGACTGACCCGCCATACAACGCGCTGCTACTTTTGCAAGTGCAATACCGGTCGCTTTTGATACAAACGGTACAGTACGCGCCGCACGTGGATTCACTTCAATTAAGTACACTTTGCCATCTTTTACAGCAAATTGTGTATTCATTAAGCCCACTACGCCAAGCTCAAGTGCCATATCGGTTACTTGTTTGCGCATAACATCCTGCACTTCTTGTGATAAAGAGTGTGCAGGTAATGAACATGCTGAGTCACCAGAGTGAACACCCGCTTGCTCAATGTGCTCCATTATACCGCCGATAATGACTTGCTCGCCGTCACAAATTGCATCCACGTCCACTTCAATCGCGTTATCTAAAAAGTGATCAAGTAGTACTGGCGCTTCATTTGACGCTTGTACTGCTTCGGTCATGTATCGACGTAAGTCTTGCTCATCGTATACAATTTCCATTGCACGGCCACCCAGTACGTACGATGGACGTACAACCAATGGGAAGCCAATTTCAACTGATTTAAGTAATGCTTCTTCCGTTGATGTAACCGTTGCGTTTTCTGGTTGTAGTAAATCAAGACGCTCTACTAACTGTTGGAAACGCTCACGGTCTTCTGCGCGGTCAATCGCATCGGGTGAAGTACCAATTACTGGCACACCATTCGCTTCCAGTTCACGTGCTAGTTTAAGTGGTGTTTGGCCACCGTACTGAACAATCACACCTTTTGGTTTTTCAACACGTACAATCTCTAACACGTCTTCAAGTGTAATTGGCTCAAAGAATAAACGGTCAGAGGTATCGTAATCGGTAGAAACCGTTTCAGGGTTACAGTTAACCATGATGGTTTCATAGCCGTCTTCACGTAGCGCAAGGGCTGCGTGTACACAACAATAGTCAAACTCAATACCTTGGCCGATACGGTTAGGACCGCCACCAATTACCATGATTTTGTCTTTATCTGACGGGTTAGCTTCACACTCTTCATCGTACGATGAGTACATGTAAGCGGTATCTGAGCTAAATTCGGCAGCACACGTATCAACACGCTTGTACACAGGGACGATGTTTAATTGATGACGCTTTTTACGAATTTCGGCTTCAGATACACCCGCAATTTCAGCTATACGTGGGTCGGCGAAACCTTTACGTTTAAGTTTACGTAAAAACTCTGCATTTAAGCCGGCCATGCCACCTTCAGCAATCTTTGCTTCGTCTTTTAAAATGTCTTCTATTTGTACTAAGTACCAAGGGTCAACTTTGGTTAGTTCAAAAACTTCTTCTACGCTCATACCGTGGCGCATTGCATCGGCAATGTACCAAATACGCTCAGCGCCTGGCTCGCGTAGTTCGCGAATAATTTTTTCGCGGGCTTTCGGATCATCAAGTGCCACTATTGGGTTAAAGCCCGTTGCGCCAACTTCAAGACCGCGTAATGCTTTGTGTAACGATTCTTGCTGGTTACGACCAATCGCCATTACTTCGCCCACTGATTTCATTTGCGTTGTTAAGCGGTCGTTCGCGCCGGCAAATTTTTCAAAGTTAAAGCGAGGAATTTTTGTTACTACGTAGTCGATTGAAGGCTCAAATGACGCGGGTGTTTTGCCACCTGTAATGTCGTTTTGAAGTTCATCTAACGTGTAGCCAATCGCTAATTTAGCAGCGATTTTTGCAATAGGAAAACCCGTTGCTTTTGATGCAAGAGCAGATGAGCGAGATACACGTGGATTCATCTCAATGATAACCATACGCCCGTCAACTGGGTTTACACCAAACTGTACGTTTGAACCACCGGTTTCTACACCAATTTCACGCAGTACTGCCATAGAGGCATTACGCATTAATTGGTATTCTTTGTCGGTTAAGGTTTGTGCTGGTGCCACGGTGATTGAGTCACCTGTGTGTACACCCATCGGGTCAAAGTTTTCGATAGAACATACAATGATACAGTTGTCTTTTTTGTCACGAACAACTTCCATTTCATATTCTTTCCAGCCAATCAGTGATTCATCAATCAGCAACTCACTTGTTGGTGATAAATCTAAGCCGCGCTCACAGATTTCGTTAAATTCTTCCATGTTGTAAGCCACACCGCCCCCGGTGCCACCCATAGTGAAAGAAGGACGAATAATACACGGAAAACCAATTCGTGTTAGCGTGTCGTGTGCTTCATCCATAGAGTGAGCAATTTCTGCACGCGGGCATTCAAGGCCAATATTTCTCATGGCTACGTCAAAGCGTTCACGGTTCTCTGCTTTGTCGATTGCATCAGCAGTTGCGCCTATTAGCTCAACGCCGTGTTTAGCCAGTACGCCGTGCTTATCTAAATCAAGTGCACAGTTTAGTGCCGTTTGACCACCCATCGTTGGTAGGACTGCATCTGGCTTTTCTTTTTCAATAATTTTTTCTACGACTTCCCAATGAATAGGTTCGATGTACGTTGCATCGGCCATTTCAGGGTCGGTCATGATAGTCGCTGGGTTTGAGTTAACTAATATAACTCTAAAGCCTTCTTCTCTAAGTGCTTTACACGCTTGAGCACCAGAGTAATCAAATTCACAAGCTTGACCAATTACAATTGGGCCTGCGCCTAAGATAAGAATGCTTTTTAAATCGGTACGTTTTGGCATTATTACTCCAGTTGAATTAGTTATTACGCGCTTGCATCAGGTCGATGAAGTGGTCAAATAATGGGGCTGCATCGTGCGGGCCTGGGCTTGCTTCTGGGTGACCTTGGAAGCTAAACGCTGGCTTATCAGTACGATGAATACCTTGTAGTGTTCCATCAAATAACGATTTGTGCGTGGCACGTAAGTTACTTGGTAGTGTGTCTTCATCGGCAGCAAAACCGTGGTTTTGTGCGGTGATCATTACTACATCGCGGTCTAAGTCTTTTACTGGGTGGTTACCACCGTGGTGGCCAAATTTCATTTTTACTGTTTTAGCACCTGAGGCCAGTGCTAATAATTGATGCCCTAAACAAATACCAAAGATTGGTGTGTCGGTTTCTAAAAAGGTTTTAATTGCATCAATAGCGTAAGTACAGGGTTCTGGATCGCCAGGGCCATTAGATAAGAAGATACCATCTGGGTTTAAAGCAAGTACCTCGGCGGCTGAGGTTTGCGCTGGTACAACGGTTAATTTACAACCGCGATCAACTAGCATACGTAAAATATTACGTTTAACACCGAAGTCGTAGGCTACTACATGAAACTTTTCATCATCGCTGCTAAGGGTTTTAAATCCTTGGCCTAATGTCCAGCTTGATTCGCGCCACTCAAAATTTTCCTTGGTTGAGACAACTTTTGCTAAATCCATACCTTTTAAACCTGGGAAGGTTTGCGCGGCTTGTAACGCTTTGCTTTCGTCTAACTCGTCACCGGCAATAATACAGCCGTTTTGTGCACCTTTGTCGCGCAAAATACGGGTAAGCTTTCTGGTGTCGATGTCCGCAATACCTAAAATATTACGTTGTTTTAAGTAATCATCTAACGATTGCTCGTTACGAAAGTTACTTGCTAGCAGTGGCAAATCACGGATCACAAGGCCTTTCGCCCAAATTTGATTCGCTTCTTCGTCTTCGCTGTTGGTACCCGTATTGCCGATATGTGGGTACGTCAAAGTTACGATTTGTTCCGCGTATGATGGATCAGTCAAAATTTCTTGATAACCAGTCATAGACGTATTGAATACTACTTCACCGACTGACATGCCGTCAGCGCCGATTGCAGTACCGCGAAACACTGTGCCGTCTTCTAGGACTAACAGAGCGGATTTAGTCAAGTTAAACCTCCTAACAGTAAAAAACGGGAGTAAGCAAATGCTTAACACCCCGCCAATACCCAGAGGGATCGTCAAAACCAGATTTTTTTGTGAGCTTAAATTGTTTTACGCAGTCTTAAATGATGCCGATATAAAACGCTAAACCTTCAATCATTTTTCTTGCCTAAAACTCTTTTCATTCCCACTGAAACCCCTGGTTTTACTAGCCACTTGGGTATAATTGGAAACACGCATTTAGTAATTTTTGGCAAATTGGCTGCATTCTACATGAAGATGCTATTTAGGTCTAACGTTATTTAGATAAACACTAAAAATAAGTCGCTTTAGACAAAAATAGACCCAAACAGCTAAAAAAGTAACTAAACTACTTCAGATCTAGCACATCTTGCATATCATAAAGTCCTGCCGGTTTGTTTTGTAACCACTGCGCAGCCCTTATAGCACCTAACGCAAAGGTCATTCGCGAGCTTGCTTTGTGGGTTAATTCAAGCCTTTCGCCCATAGTTGCGAAATAGGCGGTGTGTTCACCTACTATGTCACCGCCTCTTAAGACCGAATAGCCAATTTCATTTTGCGATTTTGCGGTTTCTACTTGGCTGCGGTCGTATACTGCTACTTCATCGTGATCCCACCCTTTAGCCTGTGCAATAGATTCACCAATGGCCAATGCCGTGCCCGATGGTGCATCTATTTTATGACGATGATGCGCTTCAAAAACTTCTATATCTAAGTCATCACCAAATTTAGTGGCCGCCGTTTGCACTAGGTTGAGTAGCACATTAACGCCAACGCTGTAGTTACGCGCAAACACAATAGGAATATGTTTAGCAGCATTTTCTAATAATGCCATGTCTTCGCTTGTTAAACCTGTGGTGCCTATAACCATAGGCAGTTTTTTATCGAGCGCTGTTTTTAAGTGATTGCGCATACCTGCTGGTAACGTAAAGTCGATAAGTACATCAACATCAACAACCTTATTCTCGTCGCTAAAACAAATGGTTTTGTCGGCTGCACTGTTTACTTGATTTACATTAATACCCAATAACGATGAGCTGCTGCGAACATACGCACCACCAAGTTGTGTTTGCTCTTTAATTGTCGCGGCTTCTAATAAGGCTAAGCCCATTCTGCCGTTAGCACCAAAAACACCGATTCGATTCATTGTTATTGCCTTAATTTGATTTAGTTGGATCTGTTGTTGCGTATCTTGACTAATTTGCCGACCTACACTTGCATTGAACAATTATTAGTCGCATATAATCGCACACCGGTAGATATTATCTAAAAGTCGTGCAATAGTCAGGTAAGCCTTTAATTAAATAATAATAACAATACCAGTTTACTTTAGCCATCTATACATTTAAACTTCTCTTTCGCGTCGATTTGGTCTTTGGCTTGCGGGCGCTGTGGTCATCACCTTTTTACTAAAGCGTGATCTACTAAATTCAGCTAAAAGAGGAGTTTTGGCTGTGGTTATACTAACTGGTTATGAGGAATACTAATGCAGCCAACATTTAATAAAAACAAAGCAATATTGTCTTTGCTTCCCCTTCTTACTTTTGTAGCCCTTTTTTTAGGCTCAGGTTTATATTTACAATCTCAAGGGGTCGATTACGCTTTTTATCAGCTCCCTGCCCCGGTTGCAATTTTACCCGCTATTATGCTTGCCTTTATTTTAAACAAAGGCACTGTAAACCAATGTGTTGAAACCTTTATTAAAGGTGCAGGACACAATAACATTATTACCATGTGTTTAATTTATTTACTTGCCGGTGCATTTTCGGCCGTTGCAAGTGCAACCGGTGGTGTAGATGCAGTGGTAAATGCTGGCTTGTCACTTATACCCCCGTCGCTGTTATTGCCTGGTCTATTTTTAATTGCAGCGGTTGTCTCTACCGCAATGGGTACATCTATGGGTACCATTGGCGCTATCGGGCCAATTGCTTATGCGGTATCGGTTAAAACTGGTATCGACCCTGCGCTAATGGCCGGTACGATAGTATCGGGCGCAATGTTTGGTGATAACCTTTCTATTATTTCAGACACAACCATTGCTGCAACACGTACGCAGAGCTGTGAAATGAAAGACAAGTTTAAAGAAAACTTAAAAATAGCGGTTCCTGCGGCAGTATTAACCATTGCTTTGCTGCTTTATTTAACCCCTGCGCCACAAGCAGTAGAAACAAAAGATTTTGATTTATTATTAGTGCTGCCCTATGCCTTTATTTTAGTATTGGCTGTAGCCGGTATGAACGTCTTTGTGGTGCTATTTAGCGGTATTGTATTTGCTGCGCTAATGGGCTTTACCGGCAGCTATGAAGGTGCAAGCTTTGTAAAAGATATTTACAAAGGCTTTACCGATATGCAGGAAATATTTTTACTTTCTATGTTCATTGGTGGCTTATCTGAATTTATTCGTATTAACGGCGGCCTTGATTTTCTGGCACAAAAAATTCAAGCCATTACAAAAGTGATTGCCAAGTGGCACCGCAAAGTAGCTGATCAGCTTGGTATAGCAGCCTTGGTATTAACCAGTAACGTGTGTATAGCCAATAACACGGTGTCAATTATAGTTGCAGGTCCTATTGCTAAAAAGCTTGCTGATGATGGTGAAATAACTGGTAAACGCTCTGCAAGCTTGCTCGATATTTTTGCATGTGTTACGCAAGGCTCACTGCCCTATGGTGCGCAAGCATTACTGTTAGGTGCTACGTTTAAAATTAGCCCGTGGGAAGTATCAACCTCATCTTACTACTGCTTTATTTTAGCTTTTACTGCCATTGCCGTTATTTGTTTACGTCGTAATAAAGCCTAAACTTTGTGCAAAACCCGATGTTGCAGCTTAATAAGTAAGCTGCAACATATGTTAAAATAATAATCTACAAATCAAGACCTTGTGCTATAATGCGCGCTTTCGCGTGTCACTAAAATTATAGTTAAATACAGATTATGAAATTTAAAAAATTACTCCCCCTCGTTACCCTTACGTCAATCGCTTTATCACCTTCTGCCCTTGCCGCTAACTGGAGCAGTACCGCATTACATGTTAATAATGGCGATCAAAAAAACCCATTTACCAAACAAGAATCAGATACGACTGTTTACTCGCTGCAGCATGCATCGGGCTATGATTACGGTGATAACTTTTTCTTTATTGATTACAGCAAAGACGATACAACCGACGGCTACCAAGATAGTGACTTTTACGGCGAATGGTATTCAACGCTAAGCTTATCGGCTATCAGCGGTGAAAAAATTGGCGCAGGTGCACTACTAGATGTAGGCCTTACTGGCGGTATTAACGTAGCTGGCGATGCTAAAATGATGAAGTACTTGCCGGGTGTTAAATTAAGCTGGGATGTGCCCGGGTTCAACTTTTTTCAAACACTTGTGACTGCCTATATTGACGACAGTGAAGGCGTAGCAAAAGGCGGCGCTCCTATTGAAACTAATAGCTGGATGTTTGATGTTGCCTTTGAATACCCGTTTACCCTAGGCTCGCAAAAATTAAGCTTTAAAGGACACGCTGAATACATCGCAGAGCGCGAAGATGAATTTGGTAACGACGTAGAAGCATGGATACTTGCACAGCCTATTTTAGTGTGGGATATGGGCCACGCCCTAGAAATGAAAGAAAACACGCTGTTACTGGGTATGGAATTACAATATTGGCACAACAAGCTAGGGACCGAGGTCACTGAGTCAGTTCCACAAATACATGTTGAGTGGACATTTTAAGTAGTCTCTTTAGGTTTAAAATACATTAACGGAGTCCTTTAAAGCGCTCCGTTTTTTTATGCCTTGAACACTATTTAATTGAACAGCCTGTAATACTTGGTTATTGTCTTACTTCTTTTGAGCTTATGGCTCTTCTTTTAAAGGAGTAACAAAATGTCGCCATTTAAAGTTATATGTTTTTCTACATTGTTAGCATTAACGAATAATACGTTTGCCAGTAGTACAGAACACTCTCACTCCCTCGCTTATGATGCCCTTTTAACTAATTACCAGTACGACTTTAAAGTAAATTACTATAATATTGAGTCACAAAAACATTCCCTAAAAATGGCATATATTCATTTAAAGCCAACTAAAAAAAATATGCCTACCGTTACGCTAATGCACGGTAAAAACTTTAATGCCGACTACTGGAGCCCCACAGCACGTTACTTACAATCGCTTGGCTTTGGCGTGTTGATCCCTGACCAAATTGGCTTTGGTAAATCCTCTAAGCCGACTAACTATCAATATTCGTTTGCGGCGCTAGCTCATCATACACGCGCATTAATGGACTCGCTAAATTTACAGAAGTCGATTGTTGTTGGTCACTCTATGGGCGGGATGCTAGCGAGCCGCTTTGCATTAATGTACCCAGATACAACCTCTAAACTGATTTTACTTAACCCCATAGGGCTTGAAAACTATCTACACTATGTAAAATACAAAGACACCAACTTCTTTTATAAAAATGAGCTTAACAAAACCCCCGAGGGCGTTAAAAAGTACCAACAAAAAAACTATTACGATGGAAAGTGGAATGCCACCTACTCTGCCCTTACTGACTTTATAACAGGACAGATACAAGGCCCAGATAAAGAGCAAATTGCTTGGGTTAACGCTAAAACCTACGATATGATTTTTACCCAACCTGTGATCACTGAATTTAAAGACCTATCCGTGCCAGTTAAATTAATTATTGGCACACGCGACAGAACGGGGCCTGGCCGAAACTGGAAAAAAGACGGAATTGATTACGAGCTGGGGCGTTACGACAAATTAGGAAAGCACGCTGCTGCGCTTATTCCTAATGCACAATTGTTTGAACTTGATAATTTAGGGCACTTACCACAAGTAGAAGATTTTGAGCGCTTTAAAGCAGTGTTTAAACAAGCACTAAGTAATACCAATCCGCAATAATATCTAATCATTTTGCGGGGCTAAACGTGTCGCTATCTGCGTTAAAAAATTCTCATTTAGAACAACTAAATAGCGAATTTTTTGCCTTGCTATCAACATGTTTATCCATCCCCAAAATAGATCACTTATTTATGCGAATTGGTATGAGTAATAACTTGATACTTAATAAAATAAAGCCCCTGTAAGTAAACTGCTTACAGGGGCTTTTTATATAAAAACTAATTTACAGCGTACATTGCGGGTTTTTACCCTGCGATTTAGCCTTATTTTGCTCGCTAAGCGCTTCGCTCATTTGTGATTGTAAGTTTTTAATACGATTACTCGGTGCAGGGTGAGTAGATAAAAACTCTGGTGTGCTACCACTGCCTGCTGCGCTCATATTTTGCCAAAGCGTTACCGACTCTTGTGGGTTAAAGCCCGCCTGCGCCATTAAATCTAAGCCAATGGTATCGGCCTCTGATTCGTGCGAGCGGCTAAACGGTAAAACTACGCCATACTGTGCGCCGAGTCCAAGACCTTGCATAATTTCGTTACGGTATTGCACGTTACCCATCTCAAGTGCAGCGCTGCCTAACTGCATACCTGTATCTAATATTGAGCTTTGTGATACACGTTCATTTGAATGCTCTGCTATAACGTGGCCTACTTCGTGCCCGAGTACTGTTGCAAGCTGATCTTGATTGGTGGCTATTTTTAATAAGCCCGTATGTACACCAATATAGCCCCCAGGTAGTGCAAAAGCATTGGCCGACTCATCTTCAAATACAACAACTTCCCAGTTTTGAGAAGCATATTCTTGTGGTAAAACAGCCACGACCTTATCAGCAATACAATTTACATACGCATTGGTTTTAGCATCTTTATTAATTGGCTGTGATTCTTTCATTTGAGCAAAACTGGCCGAGCCCATTTCACTCATTTGTTGGTCTGAATACAGTGCTATTTGCGTACGCCCCGTAGGCGATGTTTTACAGCCTGCTAAAACTGCAGTTGCGAGTAAGGCAAGGGCTAGTTTTTTCATAGTGTTTCCTTCAAGTCTTTATTTTTTATTAGCTGTAGAATAGCAAACACAGTGCCAGTTTAGAATCTTTGCTCCTTTATTGCTTCGCTTTTTATTGTATGTAAATAAATTAACTTACTAGTCAAACTCAGTTTATACCCTTGCTTTGCCCTGTTACACTGTAGGCCCTGTTTTTAGTGAATGTTGAGTGATTACATGGACGCCTCGGCCTCGTCTTTTAATACCCGAATATTGTTACCTTTGTTAGCCAGTATTGTGGCTATAACGCCATTAGCTATTGATATGTATTTACCGGCCATGTTGGTTATAGCGAACGATTTACAAACCAGTATGCCAAATGTACAAATTTCGCTAAGTATTTATTTGGCTGGCTACTCGTTAGGTATGCTATTTTTTGGCCCTGTTGCCGATCAACTCGGACGGCGAAAACTAGCCCGTATTGGCTTAACCTTATTTGGTGCAAGCTCATTTGCGCTGGCCTTTACCACCGAAATACAGACCTTTTGGGTACTTAGAGCCGTGCAAGCATTCACCGGGGCGGCCGCCACGGTGGTTGTGCCTGGCGTAATTAGGCATATTTATCAAAAAAACACCGCTAAAGGCATGTCGTATGTTTCTATGATTATGATGGTAGCCCCCTTAGTTGCCCCCTCTGTTGGGTCATTTATTTTAGGGTTTTCGGTATGGTCAACTATATTCTTAGTGCTTGCTGGATATAGCTTTTTAATATTAGCGCTTGTTCAAATATATTTAATAGATATCCCCATTCATAAAAATGAAAAAAAAGGCCTAGCCTTGTTTTTTGATAGTTATAAAACTGTGCTGAGTAACAAAAATGCCCGTGCAGATATTTTAAGCTCGATGTTTGTCTCGTTTGGCTTTTTTTGTTTTTTAACCTCAGTGCCTTTTGTATACCTTGATTTATATGATGTCTCCGAGCAATTATTCGGGATTTTATTTGCCTTTAATGTCATGGCTCTAATGTTTGGTAACTTTTTAAATACCAGAATAGTGCCAAAAATCGGCTCTCGTAAAATGCTCTACATTGGACTTGTATGTGGTTTTTGCTCAGGACTGGCACTGCTTACGTTTAGTTTATTACACCTTTCTTTATATTATATTGTAGCGGCTATTGCGCCATTAATGATGAGCTTAGGGGTAACAGCGAGTAATGCTGATTCGTTGATATTAATGAAGTTTGAAAAAAACACCGGCACCGCTACAGCTGTCATCGGTACGCTGCGCTTTGGCAGTGGCGCACTTGTAGGTCCTCTTCTGGCAGTTATGCATGCTAAAAGTGCTGTGCCGTTTTCGAGCTTAATGTTTAGCGCTGTGCTACTGACTATACTTGTGCAATTAATCCACTATAAAATAGACAAAAAAAATGCCTCATCATGAGGCATTTTTTATAACAAGCAGTAACTAATTAAGCGTCAGCTTCTTTAGATACCATAACCATTGCTGGGCGCAATAAACGGCCATTTAAAGTATAGCCTTTTTGCATTACTGCAAGTACTGTATTTGGTGATACATCGTTACTCGGCTGGATAGACATAGCCTGATGGAATTCTGGATTAAACTGCTCACCTTGTGGATTAACAATTTCAACGCCAAACTTTGCAACCGCATCGTTGAAGCTTTTAACTGTCATATCAATACCTTCAAGCACTGGCTTTAAGGTTTCGTTTTCTTTATCAGAAAACTCAATAGCGCGCTCTAGGTTATCGATTACCGGTAGTAATTCGTTAGCAAACTTTTCCAGTGCAAATTTATGTGCTTTTTCTACGTCTTGTGCGGCACGACGACGAATATTATCTACATCTGCGGCGGCGCGTACAACACTGTCTTTTTGATCTGCAATTGTTTGTTTTGCAGCTTCAAGCTCTGCATATAACATTGCAATTTCAGCTTCAGGGCTTTGCTCTTGGTCTGCCTCATGCTGCTCTGCGGCTTCCACTGCAGCTTCAACATCAGCTTCCATTTGAGCTACTTCTTCGTTTAGTTCTACTTCTTGCTCTGGTTTTTGTGTCTGCTCAGACATAAAATACGTGCTCCAATTCTTTACAACTGCGGTAATTATGGGGATTGAATAAAAAGATTCAAGAGTTAGATGGCTCTAATAATTTAAATTCTTGGATTAATTGTTCAATTTGCGCCGATTTAGGACAAATTACGCAAAAACGGCTTTGATATTCTTGTTCCTGAAAATACGGAACACTAATTACAATCAGCTCATTGCAGTCAGTAAACGGTAAGTTTTCAGTGTTTAATACTGATACACCATTTTTAAATGCGAGTTTATCTTCGACAAAATTTAAAAATGAAACGCCAATATTTAAGCTTTGTTCGCAGTCGATTTTTTTATATAAATAGTTTTCGCCGACGACAATGCTGTTATCAGACCCTAACTTTTGACTAAGTTGGCGTGTCCACTGTGTAAGTGAGTCATGGCAGTTACGCGGTGCGGTGTTTGCCATAGCTTGCATGCGGTACAAACCCTCCATTAAAGTTTGTTGGCTGAAAACCGTGTTTAACCAAGTAGCAAATTGGTAGCGCACTGCATCTGATGAGTCATCAGGTTTGTTGATGCAAATATTGTGGCTTTGCCCTGCCCTGTCTATGAGTAATACCAACCAATTGTTAGAATCAAACTCAAGCACTTCTACTCTAAATACTTGTTGTGAACTTGCCTGAGGTAGGCCAACGCAGCAACATACTTGATACTTTTGGCTCAGCCCATGCGCAAGCTCAACTAACTGTGTTTGCTCTGGCTGCCAATAATTTGCAATATCAGCTAACGGAAAAAACTCATCAAACCAATAATCAAACCCTTGGTTTGTTGGCACACGCCCTGCTGATGTATGAGGGGAATATAACAAGCCTACTTTTTCAAGTCGCGCCATAGCATTTCGTACAGTGGCAGAGCATACCGCCATACCTTTTTGCTTCGCTATTTTTGTTGATGGAACGGGCAATCCTTCACCATTACAATAAAGGCTCATCACTGCTGAAAAAATTTGTTGATCTCGTGGGTTTATATTCATGTTATCTACATCTTGTTGCATGAAAGATATATCGGGGCAGTTAAAACAAATTCAAGCCTAAAGCACGCTTTAAGTGAATATGCTATTGCAGGTATTCCAATAAAACGCCGCAAGCACTATTTTTAAACAGTAAATACCAAAGTTAAAGTGGAATTTAATATATTAAGCTAATAACTATTACTTAGCGGCTTTGTAATATAAAGCCTTAATTGAATCATTATCATATAGCTAAATCTATGTTTTCAAACATTTGTGTTTTGAGTTACTCTACAAAAATATTATTACTATTATTGCTGCCATTATGCACTCACCGTTTAAAATTATTGGCCTTATAGGTAAGCCAAACCACCCTAAAGCTGCGGCTACGTTACAACGTTTACATACTTTTTTATCGGCTCTTGGCTTTACAGTGATTGTAGAAAAACGCACCGGCGGGCAATTATCTGATGTGCCTGATACGCATCAAGTTGACCTTGTCAGCTTAGGCGAACAAGCTGACCTTGCTATTGTTGTAGGGGGTGATGGCAATATGCTTGGTGCTGCACGTGTGTTGGCACGCTTTGATGTCGCTGTAATTGGGGTTAACAGGGGTAATTTGGGCTTTTTAACCGATTTAAACCCCGAAGGCTTTGAAGGCAGCCTTGAGCAAGTATTAAGTGGCGACTATTTAGAAGAGAAACGTTTTTTACTCGAAGTAGAAGTATACCGTCATAATGAACTTAAAAGCGCCAATTCAGCCGTCAACGAAGCGGTGCTGCATGCCGATAAAGTAGCCCACATGATTGAGTTTGAGGCTTTTATCAATAATGACTTTGTGTTTTCTCAACGCTCTGATGGTTTAATTGTATCAACCCCCACAGGCTCTACAGCTTATTCTTTATCGGGTGGAGGCCCTATTTTAACGCCTGAGCTTAATGCTATTTCACTCGTACCTATGTTTCCGCATACATTATCGAGCAGGCCATTAGTTGTTGATGCAGATAATGAGGTACGTTTAAAGTTAAGCCTTGATAACACCGACAGTTTACAAGTCAGTTGCGACAGCCATGTCGTGCTTGCCGTTTTACCTGGCGATGAAGTCGTAATTAAAAAAGCAGATAGAAAACTGCGCTTAATTCACCCAAAAAACTACTCTTACTACAACGTTTTACGTACTAAACTTAATTGGGGCAGCCGTTTATACTAATTTTATTGCCATGTGTAGTGCTTTAGCGCAAAATACAAAACAAATAAAAATTAATCAAACTAGGAATATCTAGCAATGACTTATGTTGTTATCTTTGCTTTGTTATTACTTATCACTTTGCTTGGCGCTTACATTAGGGTTGAAAACAATAGAAAAAAAGCCCTAGAAATCAAAAAAAAACAATTTAACGAACGTGTTGCCCACGTTAACACTCGTCTTAAAACTAAGCTTAACAATTTATTAGAAGCCAAAATAATAAGACCTAAATATGTAGCGCAAATTCAGGCAATTGTGAGTAACTTTTTTGTGGTTCAACCTCATACAGAGGAAAACCTACAGCATTTAGAAGATATTAGCGACAGTTTAGTAAGTACGCTTTCGATTGAGTTTCAAAAAGCAGTGCAAAGTGAAAATACACAAGCTCTGCAAGACAATATACAGTACTTTGTGAGTGAGTTACCGCAGCAAGGTATACTTTTTAATAAAGCGTTTTATCAAGAAATTTTACCTTCATTAATTCTACAAATTAAAACTGATACACCTGTAAATCCAAGCGAAACCCTTGAAAATACTGAAGAAGGCCCTTCTGATGAAAGTGCGAATACTGATGAACAGCTTTCTCAAAATGCCAGTGTTGCTTAAAAAGTAAAAAATTAATTTGCAAAAAACCTAAACACTGTATAAATTAACAGTTAATTCACTGGATGGATGAACAGTATGTTAATTGGTTTAGAAATTAAAAATTTTGCAATTGTAAGTAATTTAAGCACTGAGTGGCATAACGGCATGACGGCGATCACGGGTGAAACCGGCGCGGGTAAATCTATTGCCATTGATGCTCTTTCACTGTGCCTTGGCGAACGCGCTGAAGCGTCGGCTGTTCGCCCAGGTACAGATAAAGCCGAAGTGTGTGCACAATTTGATTTAACTGCTCTCCCTCTTGCCAAAGCATTTTTAGAACAACACATGCTCACCAGTAACGACAACGAGTGCCTACTTAGACGTGTTGTATGTAAAAATGGTCGAAGTAAAAGTTATATCAATGGCAGCGCTGTTACAGCCGCTCAACTTAAAGAGCTGGGACAATACTTAATTTCTATTCACGGGCAACATGCTCATCAGCACCTTTTAAAAGCTGAACACCAGCTGCAGCTGCTTGACGCCTATGCAGGCCATAACCAGCTTGTAAAAGCGGTTAGTCAAAGCTATAAGCTCTATGCAAACCTACAAAAAGAATTTAAACAGCTTGAGCAACAGCAGCTACAGCAAGCTGCGCAAAAACAATTACTCGAATACCAAGTTGCCGAATTAGACGAATTTGCCTTACAAGACGGCGAGTTTGAAAAAATAGAAGCCGAACACTACAAACTAAGTAATAGCCAAACTATTTTAGAAGCGTGTCAGCGCGAACTGCAGCACCTATACGAAAGTGATGAACAAAATGCCTGCTCTATGCTTCAACACAGCGCACAGCAATTTGCCGAGCTTGCAAATTATGATGAAAGTTTAGCTGGTGTGGCTGCATTATTAGATGAAGCCGCAGTTCAAGTAGAAGAAGCAAGCAGAGAAGTAAGAAACTATGCAGAGCAAGCCGACCTAGACCCCACCCGATTAACAGAGGTGGAAACCCGCTTAAGTGGCGCAATGGACTTAGCCCGCAAGCATCACATAAAGCCACAAGAGCTGGTTGAGTTTCATCAAGGTTTAACACAAGAGCTGGAGTCAATTAGCAACAATAGCTCACGTTTGGCACAATTAGACGATGAAATAAGTAATGCGCTCAGTGCATACCAAAAGGCCGGCGAACAATTAAGCGAAAGCCGTCAAAAATATGCTAATACCTTAAACCAACTAATTAGTGACAGCATGGCTAACCTGTCGATGGAAAATGGGGTCTTTGAAATTCAGCTTAACCAAGAAGTTGAACGCCAACCCAACGCGCTAGGTTTTGATAGTGTTTCGTTTTTGGTCTCTACTAATCCTGGGCAGCCATTGCAGCCTTTAGCTAAAGTAGCTTCGGGTGGTGAGTTGTCGCGTATAAGCTTAGCTATACAGGTGATTATTGCGCAAAAAGTGACAACGCCAACGCTTATTTTTGACGAAGTTGACGTTGGAATATCAGGCCCTACCGCTTCCTCTGTAGGGAAATTACTACGCCAACTAGGAAAATCAACACAGGTTATTTGTGTAACTCATCTACCGCAGGTTGCAAGCAGTGCGCACCAGCAGTTTTTTGTAGCAAAAGAAATTGCACAAGGTGAGACTTTTACCCAAATGCTCAGCCTAAATAAAGACGGACGCATTAACGAAATTGCGCGCTTGCTTGGTGGCGACAATATAAGTAAAACCGCTAAGGCAAATGCTAAAGAGCTTATTATGGCACACGCCTAAGTTATACTTTTGCTACAAAAGTGGAGAGACGTTTTAAATGCAAAACATGCTGATAAATTTTTGCCATGTTACTGGGTGGCTACTTGTAGTTTTGAGCTTTTTGCTTATAGGGTTTAGTAAATTTAAGCACGCAGAATTTAAACTAAAACTTTTTAGCTTTTTAAAAATTATATTGGTTTATCAAGTAACTGTGAGTGTATGGCAGTGGTTTATTATTGGCAACATTGTGACTAATCATCAATGGTTACTTTTACTATCACAAATACTGTGCAGTGCAATATGTTATTTAAGTGTGCAGCGGCGAAAAAGTAAAAGCCGCCCAAGCCTTGATAGCTTTTCTATGGACTGACTAACATAGCTGCTGCTAAGAGCACGTTCTATTTTTACCTTGCTCTTTTGCTTTGTATAAACGCTCGTCGGCCAGTTTTATGTCTTGGGCTATAGTTGTAGTTAACTGGCTTTGCGCAAGCCCTATACTTATAGTTAATACTACCGAGTTTCCATTCATACGCACTGGTTTTTTTTGTAATTCTGAATGAATTTTTTCTGCAATACTCTGCCCCTGCTCTTTGTCGCTATTTGGTAATGCAATTAAAAACTCTTCACCGCCCCAACGCGAAGCTATAGCTTGCTTTGGCAAACTCTTTTTTAAAATATTGGCAAGTTGAGTTAACGCTTCATCACCAAAGTCGTGGCCGTAGTTGTCATTAATTTTTTTGAAATTATCAACATCAGCTAACAAAATTACATAAGGCTGTTTAGTTTTTTTACGAAGATGTTTAAGCTGCGCCAGCTCTTTCATCATAAAACGTCTATTTGGTAAATCAGTTAAATGATCTATTGTGGCGAGGCGTTCATTTTTAATACTCAGCGCAACTATTTTTTCATTGTATTTTTCGCGTGAGCGCTCGTAAAAACCGCTTAATAAGGCCACTATAATAAAGGAGATAACTACCCTCAGCGGCAGTGCTTCAGGTTGGTAATCGTAAATATTAAAACTATCTGTGATGATAAACCCAGCAATCACTGCAAATAAAAAAGCTATGATATCAACAGTTCCCTTTTTAAGGCCTCTGATTGAATAAGTCACCGGTGATACAATAAATATCCAAATGGGGCCGGTTCCTTCAGCTCCGCCCGTGATCACTAAATAGAGCATTAAACAGTAAAGATTATATAAAATGGTCGTCGCTGATTTTTCGACTGCACGGTAAAGGCTAAAAGCCCACGCATAAAACCCCGCAGAAACTAACAGCATAGTACCAAGTATTACATCTGTATTAGACAATGCATTACACGCCATAGCGAAGGTAGCTATAAATCCGATAGTCGAAAAAAAGCGTACAATTAGCTTTCTTTCTCTGTTGTCTGAGTATGCATTCATATTATTATTTTTAATTGCAAGTGAGCTTTAAAAACTCATTATCCGAGGATTCAAAAAAGAAGTTAGCTGCAAGTTTGTACTGAAATAGCACTTTAAGCAAGATTTACTCGTTAATTATTGGTTAATGGCAATTTTTTAATACTTTTTCACTTAAAGAAGCGAGCCTATCAGTTAAGAGCTGACTGGCGTTTTTATTGGGGTACTTACTGGGTTTAGGTAGCACACACCTTGGATAAGCTCGCTCTTGTTTTACTGGGCAATGCTAAACTTAATTTACTGACAATACTCCTGCGTGGGTCTTCGCGATAAAGTGACATACAAATGACGGTTCACAATGCCATCTCGGCAGGTAATCTTTTATGTCTTATCGTTGCTGCACCTACAGGTCCTGAACATTGCTTAGTAAACACAGGACAAAGGAAATCACTGGGTTGCCCTAGTCATTCTTTGTTTAATGCATGTCCATTGGCAGGGCAATTGCGGTAGTGAGTTGCAAAAGAAAAGGCTCCTGAATCAATTCAGAAGCCTTTATATATTAACCAGTAGCCTCTCGGTCAATGGATCATTTAATATGCCTTAGTTTATCGGCATTAAGCCCGTTCACTTGCCTTTATTACATTTAAAAACGTAACGCGCTAACTAAACCTCTAAATAATCCATAATACCTTCAGCAGCGTTACGGCCTTCAAAAATAGCTGTTACAACTAAATCAGAGCCTCTCACTATATCGCCACCTGCAAATATTTTTGGATTAGTTGTTTGATGAGTAAATTCACCTTGCTCTGGTGCGTTAATGCCGCCCCAGTGGTTAATTTCTACGTCATACTTTTCTAACCAGTCCAGTTTGTGTGGTTTAAAGCCAAACGCCATAATAACTTGGTCTGCCTCAAGTACGTGCTCTGAGCCTGGTACTACTTCTGCTCGGCTACGGCCGTTTTCATCAGGCTCACCAAGTTGAGTTTTAACCATTTTAACGCCGGCAACATGGCCATTATCATCAAGTACAATGCCCGTTGGCTGTACATTAAAAGTAAAGTTTACACCTTCTTCTTTAGCGTTTTTAACTTCACGTTTAGAGCCTGGCATATTTTCTTCATCACGACGATAAGCACACGTTACTTTAGCTGCATTTTGGCGAATAGAAGTTCGCACACAGTCCATCGCGGTATCACCACCGCCAAGTACCACAACCTTTTGATTGGCCATATCAATGCACGCTTGATTTTTCTCATCGTAACCCATAACGCGATTTGTGTTACCAATTAAAAATGGGAGTGCATCGTGTACGCCTGGCGCGTCTTCGTTTTCAAGACCAGCGCGCATACTCTGATATGTACCTACACCTAAAAATACCGCGTCGTAGTCAGCTAAAATTTCGTCCATAGTGATATCTACACCCACTTCAACGTTTAGCTTAAATTCAACACCCATTTCGGTGAAAATTTCACGGCGCTTTTGCATTACTTCTTTTTCAAGTTTAAAAGAAGGGATACCAAAAGTCAGTAATCCACCAATTTCTGGGTGACGGTCAAAAACCACTGGTTTTACACCGTTACGCACTAAAATATCTGCGCACCCTAACCCAGCCGGACCCGCACCAATAATCGCCACTTTTTTATCCGTCCATGTCACGTATGACATGTCTGGCTTCCAGCCCATTTTAAATGCGGTATCGGTAATGTATTTTTCAATATTACCTATTGTTACTGCGCCAAACTCTTCATCAAGCGTACATGAACCTTCACACAGCCTATCTTGTGGACATACGCGTCCACACACTTCAGGCAAGCTATTTGTACGATGAGAAAGCTCAGCCGCTTCTAAAATACGGCCAGTTCTAATTAATTTTAACCACTGAGGAATGTAGTTATGCACTGGGCATTTCCATTCACAGTAAGGGTTACCACAATCTAAACAACGGTCAGCTTGTGAATTTACCTGATTCTCAGAAAAGGGTTCGTAAATTTCCACGAAAGATTTTTTACGCGACGAGATTGGTTTTTTGCGTGGATCAACACGCTGCACGTCTATAAATTGATATACATTTTCGCTCATACTGCCCCCTTATTGCGCTTGAACACGAAGTTCTGCGCTACTACGAGCGCGGTGCCCGAGTAAACTTTTTACATCACTTGATTTTGGTTTAACTAGTTTGAACATAGGTAAATACAGTTCAAAATTAGCTAAAATGGTTTCTGCTCGACATGAACCTGTAAGCTCTAAATGCTCAGCAATTAGGCCGCGCAAATGCTCTTGGTGCGAGCTTAAATCATCAAGTGTTACTACTTCTACAAGCTCTGGATTAATGCGTTTTTCAAAGTCACTTCGCTCATCTAAAATATAAGCAAAACCACCTGTCATACCCGCACCAAAGTTAACGCCTACATTACCTAGCACACATACAACGCCGCCAGTCATGTATTCACAGCCGTTATCACCTACGCCTTCAACAACGGCTTGCACGCCAGAGTTACGCACTGCAAAACGCTCACCAGCACAGCCTGCGGCAAATAACTTACCACCCGTAGCACCGTACAAACATGTGTTACCTACAATGGTCGCTTTATGACTTTCAAACGATGAACCCAGTGGTGGACGTATAACAAGCTTACCACCAGCCATGCCTTTACCCACGTAGTCGTTTGCATCGCCAATAAGGGTCATTTCAAGGCCACCAGCATTCCAAACACCAAATGATTGCCCTGCAGTACCATGTAGCTCAATCGATACTGGATCTGCAGCCATACCTTGGTTGCCATGCTTTGAGGCTATGTAACCCGACAGCATTGCGCCAACTGAACGGTCTGTATTACATATGCGGCTTACTAGCGAAATACCCGAAGAAGTATCAATTGCTTGTTGTGCTTTACCTAGTAACGTTTCGTTAAGTTCACCTAAATAATGAGAGCTATTTGGCGCACTACAAAATAAGGTTTCGCCCGTTGGGTTATTTGGCTGAGCAATCACAGACGATAAATCTATTTTCTTTTGCTTCGCTGTTTTACCTTCAATTGCTTCAAGTAAATCTAAACGGCCAATTAAGTCAGTTAGATTAGCAACACCTAAGCTTGCCATAATTTCGCGCGCTTCTTGTGCGATAAACTTAAAGTAGTTCATCGCCATTTCTGGTAAGCCGTGATAATGCTTTTGACGAAGTGTTTCATCCTGCGTTGCAACACCGGTCGCACAGTTGTTTAAATGACAAATACGTAGGTATTTACAACCTAGCGCCACCATTGGACCCGTACCAAAGCCAAAGCTCTCAGCACCTAAAATAGCGGCTTTAATGATATCTAAACCTGTTTTTAAGCCACCATCTGTTTGCAGGCGAATCCGGTGACGAAGGCCATTTTCAACAAGTGCTTGCTGGGTTTCTGCTAGGCCAAGCTCCCAAGGGCTACCTGCATACTTTACAGACGTAAGCGGGCTTGCGCCTGTGCCACCGTCGTAACCCGAAATTGTAATTAAATCAGCGTATGCTTTAGCTACACCGGTAGCAATTGTGCCTACCCCTGGCTCAGATACCAACTTAACCGAGATCATCGCTTCAGGATTTACTTGTTTTAAGTCAAATATTAGCTGGGCTAAATCTTCAATCGAGTAAATATCGTGATGCGGTGGTGGTGAAATTAATGTTACACCGGGTACCGAATAACGAAGCTTTGCAATATACGGCGTTACTTTTTCGCCTGGTAATTGTCCGCCTTCACCCGGTTTAGCACCCTGTGCCACTTTGATTTGTATTACATCAGCATTACGAAGGTAGTGCGGCGTTACACCAAATCGACCCGAGGCAACTTGTTTGATTCGTGAGTTTTTCTCGGTGTTGTAACGGAGTTTGTCTTCTCCACCTTCACCAGAATTTGAACAGCCCCCAAGGCGGTTCATTGCAATGGCTAGCGCTTCATGCGCCTCTGGCGAAAGTGCACCAATACTCATTGCTGCAGAATCAAAGCGCTGGTATAAAAATTCAGCCGGCTCAACATCATCAATGCTAATACCTTTTTCAGGTAATTTAAGCGCTAACATATCGCGTAGCGTTGCAATAGGACGGTTATTAACTAAATCAGCATAGGCTGAGTAGTCTTTATAATCGCCTGAACGTACGGCCTTTTGTAGCGTTTGAATAACATCAGGATTGTAAGCGTGGTATTCACCACCGTGAACATATTTTAATAAACCGCCGTGGCTGAGTAACTTACGCTTACTAAAAGCAAGTTTATGTAGCTTTTGCTGATCACTATCAAAATCGCTAAAACAGGCGCCTTTAATACGACTTGCTACGCCTTTAAAACACATCTCTATCATGGCATCTGATAAACCAACGGCTTCAAAAAGCATTGAACAACGGTACGATGCAATCGTACTTATGCCCATTTTAGACATAATTTTGTAAAGGCCTTTATTTATAGCTTTTCGGTACGAAAGCGTCACTTCGCAGTACGATTTTTCAATCACTTTACTGTCGCTCATCGCAACCAGTGACTCGTATGCAAGGTATGGGTATATTGCGGTTGCACCAAAACCAAGTAATACAGCAAATTGGTGTGCATCGCGTACGCTGCCCGTTTCAATAATAATATTAGACTCACAACGTAAGTTATTATCTACTAAACGTTTTTGTACAGCACCTACCGCCATTGCAGCAGGAATTGGTAATTGGGTTTCGCTAAAGTTACGGTCAGATAAAATAAGCATTACACAGCCTGCAGCTGCTTTTTCTTGTGCAGCGTCGCAAATACGTGCAACCGCTTTTTCTAAACCTTCCTCTGCTGTGTATGTAATATCAATTTTACAGTAGCTGTAATGCTCGTCATCAGCATTTAGTAGCTGCTGCATATCAGCATACATTAAAATTGGCGTATCAAACTGTAGACGCTTAGCATGGCCTGTGGTTTCATTAAATACGTTTTGCTCACTACCAATACACGTTGCCAATGACATTACGTGGTTTTCACGCAGCGGATCGATTGGCGGGTTAGTTACTTGCGCAAACTTTTGGCGGAAGTAATCATACAGTGAACGATGCCCTTCGCTTAACACAGCAAATGGCGTGTCATCACCCATAGAACCTGTTGCTTCTTGGCCATTTTCACCCATTACACGAATTACACTATCGAGCTCTTCGTTAGTGTAACCAAACATTTTTTGGTATTTAACAAGCGTTTCGTCATCAAATGAGCGATTACCTGCATCCTGTTCGGTAAGCTCTTCAAACGGAGTTAGGCGTTTAACATTTTCTTCAAGCCATGACTTATAAGGGTGACGCGATTTTAAATCTTGGTCGATTTCATCTGAGTGCCAGATTTTGCCTAATTTAGTATCAATTACTAAAAGCTCGCCTGGCCCTACACGGCCTTTTTCGACCACTTCATCTGCAGTGTAATCCCAAATCCCTACCTCAGAGGCCAGTGTAATAAAGCCATCTTGAGTAATAACATAGCGCGCCGGGCGCAGGCCATTTCTATCAAGGTTACACGCTGCAAAACGCCCATCAGACATAACAATGCCCGCAGGGCCATCCCACGGCTCCATATGCATAGAGTTAAAGTCGTAAAATGCACGTAAGTCATCATCCATAGCACGATTTTTTTGCCATGCAGGTGGCACTAGCATACGCATAGCACGGAATAAATCCATGCCACCCGCTAAAAACAGCTCCAGCATGTTGTCTAGGCTTGATGAGTCAGAGCCAGTTTCGTTTACAAACGGCGCTGCGCTTTGTAAATCAGGAATAAGTGGCGAAGAAAACTTATACGAACGTGCACGAGCCCATTGGCGGTTACCTTCAATGGTATTAATTTCACCATTATGCGCTAAATACCTAAATGGTTGTGCTAAAGGCCAACGCGGCTGAGTATTAGTAGAAAAACGCTGATGGAATACACAAATAGCGCTGGTCATACGAATATCAGCTAAGTCTAAATAAAAGTTAGGCAAATCTGCAGGCATCATAAGGCCTTTATAGATAGTCACTAACCCCGATAAACTCGCAATATAAAACGACTCATCCTCTGCTAAACGCTTTTCTGCGCGGCGACGTGCTACATATAAACGTCGCTCTAAATCTTTAGAACGCCAACCTTCCGGCGCACTAACAAAAATTTGTTCAAAACCAGGTAATTGCTGTGTAGCAATTGGCCCTAGCATTGAAGGGTCAGTAGGCACTTCACGCCAACCAAGTATTTTAAGTGTTTCTTGTTCTAATTCTTCACATAAAACCTGTTTTGCAGCTTGTGCTAAAACGGGATCTGAATTTAAGAAAACCATGCCTACGGCGTAATTTTTACCTAAGTGCCAGTTATGCTCGTTAGCAATGGCACGAAAAAAACTGTCAGGTTTTTGGAGTAATAAACCACAGCCGTCGCCTGTTTTACCATCGGCAGATATACCACCGCGGTGTTGCATGCGATCAAGTCCAGTAATAGCTGTACGAATAAGCCGATGACTAGCTTGACCATTTACTTGGGCTATTAAGCCAAAGCCACAATTATCTTTTTCTAATGTTGAGTCGTATAACATAGACCCCTCCCTTGCTGCACTGTTAACGTGAATGAACTGCTCGACGATTTGCTAACAGACGCACAAAACTAGCCTCTATAGTAAATAGAGTCAATATTATTTTGAATACATATTCACATTCTTGAATATTTCTCACTTCAAGGCAAGGTTTCTTTTTAACTCATAAGTTTTAACATTTAGTGCTTTTTTGTGCGTTATTTTTTCATGACACTGGTGTCAATTTTAACATTTTGTAAAAACAAAGGGAGCACACCAATACCCTTTACGTAAACGTAAAGCCCCACCCAATGAATAAATATTCATTAAAACTTTATTGGTTCAGTTAACATTTAGATAGTTTAATGCAATTTAAATAAATTAAAGGTTTAGGATCACGCTTTTTTAGCGTTCATTGGTATAGTTATGAATTGCTGTGTCGTTTTTAGTGCAAATGGTGTGAATTTTTATTTAATACCAATTCGCTTAATTAAGTGTTCTATTTTGAGGCTGGAAAAACGTATTGATAGCCAGGCAAAAATCTCGATATTGGGTTGTGCTAAAAAAGAGCCTTTTAGCGCAGATAGCGACACGTATAGCTCAGCATAGCTGGTTACGTATTATTACGCCTTGGTATAAAACTCAATTTTTTAATTAAAATTTGCGCTTATATAAGTAGCATTGTTGCTTACTTATCCTTACTAAGGTGTATCTAAACGAGGAGTGAGGCCTGAGTTTGCTAACTATTGAGTACAAATTATTGGCTATAATCATGGGCTGATCAATAAATTAAAACGCAAGAAAGTTATAGATAGACACAAAAAAGCCACGTAAACGTGGCTTTTATTATGTTTAGCAAAGTAACTATTACTCTGCGTCAGCTTCTTTATATTTAGCTGCTGTTTCAGTGATCAACGGCTGTAATTCACCACGCTGAAACATTTCAATAATAATGTCGCAACCACCTATCAATTCGCCCTCAACCCAAAGCTGTGGGAAGGTAGGCCAATTAGCGTATGCTGGTAGCTCAGCACGAATATCTGGATTTAGTAAAATATCAACATAGGCAAATGGTTCGCCACATGACATTAGAGCTTGTGACGCTTGTGAAGAAAAACCACAATTTGGTAATTTAGGTGACCCTTTCATGTAAAGGATAATTGGGTTTTCAGAAATCTGCTGTTTAATTTTATCAATGGTTTCCATCTACAACCTCAAAATGACGATAGCTTGATATATCCGGGGCTTGAAAATAAATCATTGTGGCCACAAATATATAACTTAAAATGGGCAAATAAAGCCGCAATTGAAATAGTCTTTAGCAATAGCATTGCTGTTTGCTTAAACTTGAGTAAAATACTCAACAATTATAGTAACACTATATTCTCGTTTGGTATAGGTAAGTGGTCTGTTCTATCAGGCATTACGTACTACCAAGCGCGTTATCAACCAAAAGAAGATGGAGATAAAAAATGGCATTTGAACTACCGTCACTACCATATGCAATTGATGCACTTGAGCCTCACATTTCAAAAGAAACTCTTGAGTATCACCACGGTAAGCATCACAACACGTATGTTGTTAAATTAAACGGTTTAATTCCAGGTACTGAATTTGAGAACAAATCTTTAGAAGAGATTGTTTGCTCATCTGAAGGTGGCGTATTTAACAATGCTGCACAAATTTGGAACCACACTTTTTACTGGAACTGCCTATCTCCAAATGGCGGCGGTGAACCAACAGGCGCAATTGCTGATGCTATCAACGCGAAATGGGGCTCATTTGACGCGTTTAAAGATGCACTAAACGACAAAGCTGTTAACAACTTTGGCTCTAGCTGGACATGGTTAGTTAAACTAGCTGACGGTTCATTAGATATCGTAAACACATCTAACGCAGCAACGCCACTTACAGACGAAGGTGTTACACCAATCCTAACTGTGGATTTATGGGAACACGCATACTACATTGATTACCGTAACGTGCGTCCAGATTACCTTAAAGGTTTTTGGGCGCTTGTTAACTGGGAATTCGCGAACGCTAACTTCGCTTAATTAGCCACTATAGGCTGATTAAAAAAGGCGCTTCGGCGTCTTTTTTTATGCCTTTATAAAATTTAAGCCGCCGTTATACGTGCTAAATTGATAAATTAGCCACATGATCTTTTTTCACTTAAATTTTTAATTTTATTGCACAAAAATTTCAAACTGAGACTAGACTTTAAAAAGTAAGCACCTTTTTAAAGTGGGTTTCGGAGGTTATTATGACTATTTTTGAGCACTACCAAGCACGATACGAAGCAGCACAAGAAGAAGAATACAGCATCAGCGAATTTTTAGAAATTTGTAAAAACGATAAATCAGCTTATGCCAGCGCACCCGAGCGCTTACTTATGGCAATAGGTGAACCACAAATGGTTGATACTGCAACCGACGCACGTTTAAGCCGGTTGTTTTCTAATCGAGTTGTTGCACGCTACCCTGCATTTGAAGACTTTTACGGCATGGAAGATGCCATAGAGCAAATTGTCTCTTATTTAAAACATGCGGCTCAAGGACTAGAAGAATGCAAACAAGTCCTTTATTTACTCGGCCCCGTAGGGGGAGGTAAATCTTCAATCGCTGAAAAACTAAAATACTTAATGCAACAGGTGCCTATATACTCAATTAAAGGCTCGCCGGTAAACGACCACCCGCTTTGTTTGTTTGACCCCGTCGAAGATGCAAATGTGCTTGAAAAAGAATACGGTATTAAGCCCCGTTATTTAAAAACCATTATGTCGCCATGGGCTGCAAAACGACTAAAAGAATTTAATGGTGACATCAGCCAATTCAGAGTTGTAAAGCGCTACCCTTCTATTTTAAATCAAATTGGTATAGCCAAAACCGAGCCTGGTGATGAAAACAATCAAGATATTTCAGCATTGGTAGGCAAAGTAGATATTCGTCAGCTTGAGCACTTTGCTCAAAACGACCCAGACGCTTACGCTTATTCAGGCTCATTATGTTTAGCAAACCAAGGCTTAATGGAGTTTGTAGAAATGTTTAAAGCACCTATTAAAGTGCTGCATCCACTCCTTACCGCAACGCAAGAGGGGAATTACAACGGTACAGAGGGCATAAGCGCCCTGCCCTTTAACGGCATGATTTTAGCTCACTCAAATGAGTCAGAATGGCAAACGTTTAAAAATAACAAAAACAACGAAGCGTTTTTGGATAGGGTATATATTGTAAAAGTTCCTTACTGCTTGCGTGTTACCGAGGAAATTAAAATATACGACAAACTCATTCAGCACAGTGAACTGGCAAGCGCCCCCTGTGCACCAGGTACGTTAAAAACACTGGCACAATTTACTACGCTTTCTCGTTTAAAAGAGCCTGAGAACTCAAGCATTTATTCAAAAATGCGCGTATACGATGGAGAAACCCTAAAAGATACTGACCCTAAAGCGAAATCTTATCAAGAGTACCGTGATTACGCAGGAGTTGACGAAGGTATGACTGGTCTTTCGACCCGTTTTGCTTTTAAAATTTTGTCACGCGTATTTAATTTTGATACCACTGAAGTGGCCGCCAATCCAGTGCATTTATTTTATGTATTGGAACAACAAATAGAGCGTGAACAATTTAGCGCTGAAGTGGAAGAGCGTTATTTAAGCTTTTTAAAAGGCTATTTAATTCCACAATATGTTGAGTTTATTGGCAAAGAACTCCAAACCGCTTATTTAGAGTCTTACTCTGAGTATGGGCAAAATATTTTTGACCGCTATGTAATTTATGCTGATTTTTGGATACAAGATCAAGAATATAGAGACCCAGATACAGGACAACTATTTGACCGCGCATCGTTAAATGCAGAACTTGAAAAAATAGAAAAACCCGCCGGCATTTCTAACCCCAAAGATTTTAGGAATGAGATAGTTAACTTTGTATTACGTGCACGCGCTCACAATAATGGTAAAAACCCACTATGGACAAGCTACGAAAAACTGCGCACGGTTATTGAGAAAAAAATGTTCTCAAACACTGAGGATCTTCTCCCTGTTATCTCCTTTAATACTAAAACCTCAGCAGAGGATCAGCAAAAGCACGAGGACTTTGTTAACCGCATGGTTGAAAAAGGCTACACGCAAAAACAAGTGCGTTTACTTTCTGAGTGGTATTTACGGGTTAGAAAATCGCAGTAACCTTCATGTAGTTTAGGGGGAACAGTATGGCGCATTTTATAGATAGACGTTTAAATGGTAAAAATAAAAGCACGCTTAACCGCCAGCGCTTTATTAGGCGCTATAAAAAGCAAATAAAAGAAGCCGTATCTGATGCGGTTAATAAACGTAGCGTTACCGACTCTAGTTCAGGGGAGAGTATATCTATCCCGCAACGAGATATTAGCGAGCCCATTTTTCACCAAGGTAAAGGGGGCGACAGAGAACAAATTCACCCTGGCAACGATCAATTCTCTACAGGTGACAAAATTGAGCGCCCCAAAGGCGGCCAAGGTGGTGGTGCAGGCGATGGCGATGCGAGTGATTCAGGCGAAGGCCAAGATGACTTTGTGTTTTCTATTTCTAAAGATGAATACCTTGATTTGCTCTTTGAAGACTTAGCGCTGCCCAACTTACAAGAAAATCAGCTAGATAAGCTTGTACAAATGAAAACTCATCGGGCTGGTTTTTGTAGCGATGGTATGCCCAGTAATATTGATATAGTACGCTCATTACAGGGCTCACTCGCCAGGAGAGTCGCCATGAGTGCGGGTAAAAAAAGGCGCTTAGCTGAGCTTGAAGGTCAACTCGCGATGGAACTTGAGCAAGCCGCCAGCGACCAAGCTATCGTAGCATTATTGCAAGAGGAAATTGATCAACTCAAACAGCAAATAAAATCCGTACCTTTTATCGATAACTACGACTTACGTTTTCGTAATTATGAAAAACGCCCCCACCCCACCAGCAAAGCCGTTATGTTTTGTATTATGGATGTATCAGGCTCGATGGATCAGGCCACAAAAGACATGGCAAAGCGTTTTTATATTTTGCTGTATCAATTTTTGACCCGTAGTTATAAAGACATTGAGGTCGTGTATATACGTCACCATACACAAGCTAAAGAGGTCGACGAACAAGAGTTCTTTTATTCTCAGGAAACAGGTGGCACTATTGTCTCCAGTGCCCTTAAACTAATGAACGATATAATAAAAGAGCGTTATGATTCAGAGCAGTGGAACATATACGCGGCGCAAGCATCCGATGGCGATAACTGGGCAGACGATACCCCTCACTGCGCAGAAATATTACGCAATAAGCTACTTAGCGCCATTCGTTACTTTGCTTATATAGAAATTACCACGCGTGCGCATCAAAGCTTATGGCGCGAATACCAAAACATAACCCACACTCATAGCAACTTTGCTATACAACATATACAAAGTGTTGAAGATATTTACCCTATATTTAGGGAGCTCTTTAAAAAAAATCGTCAACAACAAGGCGCTGCTTAGCCTAAACGAGGTTTACGATGAGTAATGAACGAATTAGTGATGGTCCAGACTGGACCTTTGAATTGCTTGAGCAATACCAAACTGAAATAGCCCGCGTTGCCACCCATTACCGATTAGACACTTACCCTAATCAAATCGAAGTCATTACAGCAGAACAAATGATGGATGCGTATTCAAGCGTTGGCATGCCAATAGGATACAGCCATTGGTCATATGGTAAAAAATTTATTCAAACAGAACAAAATTATAAACGTGGGCAAATGGGGCTGGCTTACGAAATTGTTATTAATTCAAATCCCTGTATTGCTTATTTAATGGAAGAAAACACACTTCCCATGCAGGCTTTGGTTATGGCGCATGCCTGTTATGGCCATAATTCATTTTTTAAAGGGAACTACTTATTTAAAACATGGACTGACGCCGATTCCATCATAGATTACTTAGTGTTTGCTAAAAATTACATTAGCCGTTGTGAGGAAAAATATGGCATTACTCAAGTAGAAAACTTGATTGATTCGTGTCACGCATTGATGAATTATGGTGTAGATAGATACAAACGCCCGCAGCAAATATCCCTTTTTGAAGAGCAAAAGCGTCAAAAAGAGCGTGAAGATTACATGCAATCACAAGTAAACGAGCTATGGCGTACTATCCCTAAGCAACAACAGGAAGCTAAAAAGCAAGAAAGACACTTTCCCCAAGAGCCGCAAGAAAATATCTTATATTTCATCGAGAAAAATGCGCCACTATTAGAGTCTTGGCAGCGAGAAGTAATACGTATTGTTCGAAAAATATCGCAATATTTTTATCCACAAAAACAAACCCAAGTAATGAACGAAGGGTGGGCAACCTTTTGGCATTACACTATTTTAAATCACTTATATGATGAGGGTAAGTTAACCGACTCATTCATGATGGAGTTTTTGCAAAGTCATACCAACGTGGTTTATCAGCCACCTTATAACAGCAATTACTATTCAGGTATAAACCCCTATGCCCTAGGCTTTAATATGATGGTGGATATTCGCCGTATTTGCGAAAACCCAACAGATGAGGACAGACGCTGGTTTCCTGAGTATGCAGGGACTGATTGGCTTGACACTCTGCATTTTGCGATGGAAAATTTTAAAGATGAAAGCTTCATAAGCCAATTTTTATCACCTAAGCTAATACGTGACTTTAAGTTATTTACTATTGTCGATCATAGCCGTAACCCACATCTTGAAATAGGCGCAATTCATGACGATAGCGGCTATCGGGCTGTACGCGAAGCGCTTTCAGCGCAGTATAATTTGAGTAATCACGAACCTAACATTCAAGTGTATAATGTTGATATTAGAGGCGATCGCTCTTTAACGTTGCGCTATGTCCCCCACAATAATATCCCCCTCGCGAACTCCCACAAAGAGGTGCTAAAACACCTTTACAGGTTATGGGGATTTAAGGTGCAACTACAGCAAGAGACAAGTAGCGGCGATGTCTCTACGCTTGGCCAATGCCCTGCTGATGACACACGCCATATTTCAGAGTAAGTAAGGTGGAAAAGCAAAAGTCATTAGCATTTGTGGGCATAAAAACAGCGTAAGCTCGCAGAGCTAAGTATTACTCACGTAGCATTATTTTAATAGCACATAATAAAAATGACGCTTATGCGTCATTTTTTATATCCTCAAAATCAGTTACTCTATTACGACCATGCTCTTTTGAGTAATACAACGCTTTATCCGCAGCTTCAATCCAACGTTCATGCTTTGCAAACTCTGGGCTATTGCCTGCAAAGCCAACACTCACTGTCATCTCTATTTTTGTATGCTTATAAACAAAAGGGTTGGCCTCTATCAGTGCTCTTAAGCGCTCAGCAAATGTTGCTGCGCCTTGTTTGTCGGTATCAAGTAAAGTAACAACAAACTCCTCCCCACCATATCGTCCTGCTATGTCGGTTTCGCGAAGCGTCGTTCGAAGCAAATCTGAAAGGTGGCGAAGCGCCTCATCACCACAGCTATGACCATGCTCATCATTAATTTTTTTAAAATGGTCGATATCGAACATTAACAGTGTGCTGCTACCACCACTGCGCTTAACGCGCAAAAACTCTTGGTGCAGCGTGCTTTCCCAATGCCCGCGATTATACAGTTGCGTTAGGCTATCAGTTTGGCTGACTTGTTCTAAACGCTTGTTTAAATCTTCCAATTCTTTTTTATTTACTGCCACATCGGTAACATCGTAAATAATAATACAAATATGGCTTACTTCGCCCAATGTGTTGGTAAGTGGAATAAAAGTCGCGTTTTGGTACATGTAATCCGCTTTACCAGTAATTGGCCGATAATTTTTAAAACGGAAAATGTAAGGTTGCTGCTCCCAAATAGTAAACGAGCGGTTTTTAAGTACAAATACAGACTCTGATTTACTTCTAAACCATTTTTCGTCAATTGAGGGGAATAAATCAAATAAATCTTTGTCCTTTACAGCGCTGGGCAATAGCCCCGAATGGTTTTCCATAAAGCCATTCCATACGCACACTTTATAGTCTCTATCCAGTACAACCAGGCCCACATCGACTGTGTTAAACATATCCATTAACCAATGGATTTCATTCATTTCTAAATCAGCGGCCATAACTTAGTCTTCTAATAGGTAAGCAACTTTGTATTTCAAAGTCTTCAGTGAATCTTCGGTAAATAACAGCATAAGGTCACAGTTAATATCGTGGTTTTCGATGCCGTAGCTTATCTCTATTGCTAAAGTTCTTTGCCAACGAGATTTATTCGATTTAACCAACTCTGATACATCGCGATGCTGGCCAAGTACAATGGGGTGGCCTTGACTAAAAGACATATCAAGCTGTTTAGAGAGCCCCGTTAAAATTGAGCCTATTAGAATATTACTAATATCCATAAGCAGCTCAAGTTCAACCTTGTCGTTAAGCTCACCATCGTAATTCATTAATGACGCAATTTCTTTAAAGCTTGAGTCATTTAGTAAAAGCAACGCCTCGCCAGATACGCCACCGCCAATAAAGCCTTGGCAAACGCCCGAGGTAGCTGCGTTGTTGTCAATAGACTGCAACGCCATGTCTAGCTCATTAACTTCAAGCACATTCACATTCGGAATCGGCAGCTCTACAAACACGTTTAAAAGCCGTGCAAGCAAATCCCCCGCTTGACCCATAGCAACATTTGTAAGCTCTTGGTATATATCGCGCACATCTGGGTCTACTTGCTCACCCAAAGAGTGGGCGAGTCGTTCGCGCATGGCTTTATCTTTAATACCGTGGTGCTCAATAATATCTGCGAGCTTTTCAGCTGAGCAAGGCTTTTGGATAAAATCAATAGCCCCTAACTCTAAAACACGTTGGTGCGCATTTGGCTGAATATCGCCAGATACCACCACGGTTAGGATATTAAGACCTTGCTCTTTCATGGCCATAAGGACTTCGTACCCGTCCATTTCAGGCATGTTTAAATCAAGAAAAAGTATTTCGGGCTCGATTATTTTTAGTTTTTTGATGCAATCAACACCATCTTGAGCAAACTCTACTTTAATATCCCAGTCATCTGGTAAAGAGCGAGCTAGCTGGCGCCTCGCTAATTTTGAGTCGTCACATATTAATACGGATGTTGACATACTATCTCTCTATTATTTAACCCAATGTTGTCAATAGGCCTTATGACTTTATTAAAGATACATTTTGTAACTACATGTTAATAAAAGTTCTTCGAGTTTACAATTTATATATCACAGAACTTATTATTACTTTTACAGTGATATTTAATCGCTTGGTTAGTGATATTCAGTATAATACACTCAAACCTATTGCGTTAATTTAAAAGGAAATAACCTATGGTACGCTCTCTTATTTTTGCACTAAGCACGCTTGCTTTAAGCTCAGTTGGGCACGCATCACAGTACCCCGAAAACACGCTTGATGCAGGTAAGGTCTCTGCTCAGGGTAAACCTGTCACCTTGTTAGGTAAAGGTGTAAGTGTAGGTGATAATGCGCCAAATTTTAAAGTAGTTGATGGTGGTTTTGCTCCTGTAAATCTTGATGATTATAAAGGGCAAGCAGTATTGATTAGCGTGGTACCAAGTTTAGATACAGGTATTTGTAGCTTACAAACAAAGCATTTCAACGAAAAAGTGGCAACGCAATTTCCTGCTGTTGCGATGCTGACAATTAGCGCCGATTTACCTTTTGCTCAAAAACGCTTTTGTAATGCTGAAAACATCGACAAAGTAACAGCCCTTTCTGACTCTGTATGGCGAGACTTTGGCCAAAAATATGGCTTAATTATAAAAGATATGGGCCTGCTTACCCGCGCCGTATTTATTTTAGATAAGAGCCACACAGTGATATACAAACAACTCGTGCCTAATTTATCAACCGAGCCAAGCTACGACCCAGTAATAGAAAAGTTAAAAGCGTTGTAGGTACTAAGTTTTACCAAATGGTTTAATTTAAAATTGTTAAAAGCTAATAAATACAAAAAAACCGCCTGAGGGCGGTTTTTTAATACCTAAGCTGTGTTTAGATTATATTAACCTAAAAGCTCTGCTAGTTGCTGGCTTACTGTTTCAACAGCTTGCGTACCATCAAGTTTATGGTACTGCGTGTTGCCCGCTTTTGCTTCAGCTTGGTAATAATCAACCAATGGCATAGTTTGCTCATGGTAAATACCTAAACGTTTGCGAACTGTTTCTTCCGTGTCATCTGCACGGATAATTAGTTCTTCGCCTGTTTCATCATCTTTACCTTCCACTTTTGGTGGGTTGTAAACAACGTGATAAACACGGCCAGAACCAGGATGCACACGGCGGCCACCCATACGCTCAACAATTACTTCATCAGCAACGTCAAACTCAATAACGTGATCAACCACAACGCCATTTTCTTTCATTGCATCTGCTTGTGGAATGGTACGTGGGAAGCCATCAAGTAAAAAGCCTTGTTCACAATCTGGTTTAGCAATACGCTCTTTAACTAAACCAATGATGATATCGTCAGAAATTAACTGACCTGCATCCATTACTTTTTTAGCTTCTAAACCAAGTGGTGTACCTTCTTTAATGGCTGCACGAAGCATGTCACCGGTAGAAATTTGTGGAATACCGTATTTGTCCATTAAAAACTGAGCTTGCGTACCTTTACCAGCACCTGGCGCGCCCAAAAGAATAATGCGCATATCATTGTCCCCTAGTATGGATAGTTATTTTTAAAGCCTGAATTCTTCCACAAGCGCTGCAGATACTCAAGCAACTTATACTAATTGCCTACTTTAGATCGCATAAAAAAAGGAAGCATACGCTTCCTTTATAATTATGGTTATCTTTTAAGCTATTTTAGCATTTAAAAGAGCCTGTTAGCCTTACTTATTCAAATCAAGCATTAATTTGTTTAAACGTGTTACAAAACCGGTAGGGTCTTTTAATGTGCCACGTTCAGCAAGTAAAGCTTGGTCTAGTAATACATGAGACCACTGTGCAAACTTATCTTCGTCTTGCTCATCGTTTAAGTGCTTAACTAACTGGTGCTCAGGGTTAAGCTCAAACACTGGCTTGGCCTCTGGTACAGGTTGGCCTACTGACTCCATAAGCTTTTGCATTTGCGAGCTCATGTCGTTCTCATCGCTCACAACACAGGCAGGAGAATCTGTTAAACGATGCGTAAAGCGTACTTCCTTAACTTCTTCGCCTAGCGCTGTTTTAATGCGCTCAATTAAGCCTTCTACTTCTTTTTCAGACTCTTCTTGCGCTTTCTTCGTTTCTTCGTCGTCAAGCTTACCCAAATCAAGGTCGCCACGGGTGATTGACTGGAACGATTTTTCGTTAAATTCAGTTAAGTGGCTCATCATCCACTCATCAACACGGTCACTTAGTAATAATACTTCGATGCCTTTTTTGCGGAAGATTTCTAAGTGCGGAGAGTTTTTAGCGGCAGTAAACGAATCAGCAACTACGTAGTAAATTTTATCTTGCTCATCGTTCATGCGCTCAATGTATTGCTCAAGCGATACATCTTGTGTTTCTGAGTCGGTATGCGTAGATGAGAAGCGTAGTAATTTAGCAATGGCTTCTTTATTTGCTGTATCTTCTGCTGGGCCTTCTTTGATTACTTGGCCAAACTCGTTCCAAAATGTTTGATAGTCTTCGGCTTTGTTTTTAGCCATGCGCTCTAGCATTTTTAAAATACGAGACGTACACCCTTTGCGTATAGCTTGCGTTACTTTGTTATCTTGTAAAATTTCGCGCGATACATTTAGCGGTAAATCGTTTGAATCAAGTAAGCCTTTTACAAAGCGCAGGTAACTTGGCATAAACTGCTCAGCGTCATCCATAATGAAAACACGTTGAACATACAGTTTTAAGCCACTTTGGCGCTCACGGTTCCATAAATCGAACGGCGCTTTTTTAGGGATGTACAATAAGCTTGTGTACTCAGTTTTACCTTCAACTTTATTGTGCGCCCAATTTAACGGCTCTTCCCAATCATGGCTTACATGCTTGTAAAACTCTTTGTATTCTTCATCAGAAACCTCTGACTTATCACGTGTCCATAAAGCGGTTGCACGGTTAATGCTTTCCCACTCACCTGGAACGGCTGGGATTTTTTCGCCATCTTCGCCTTCAGACTCAGGCACTTCTGCTTTATACATTTGTACAGGTGTAGAGATGTGATCTGAGTATTTAGTAACGATGCTACGCAGTCGGTATTCATCCGCGTATTCTTTTTCTTCTTCACGCAGGTGTAAAATAATATCCGTACCACGCCCTTCTTTTTCAATTTCTTGTAACGTGTACTCACCTTCACCTTGTGACTGCCACTCGTACGCTTGTGTTTCACCTGCTTTACGCGTGCGTACTGTCACTTCATCAGCCACAATAAAGGCTGAATAAAAACCAACACCAAATTGACCAATTAATTGAGAGTCTTTGCTTTGGTCACCGGTTAAGTTTTTGAAAAACTCAGCAGTACCCGACTTAGCAATAGTGCCTAAAGAGCTAATCACTTCTTCACGCGTCATACCAATACCATTATCAGAAATGGTAATTGTGTTCGCTTCTTTATCTGCGCTAATACGTACATGTAAATCGGCATCACCTTGGTAAAGGTCACCATTAGAAAGCGCTAAAAAGCGTAGCTTATCGGCAGCGTCTGATGCATTTGATACAAGTTCACGTAAAAATATTTCTTTATTCGAATATAACGAATGAATCATTAAGTTTAATAGTTGTTTTACTTCTGTTTGAAAGCCTAATGTTTCTTTTTGTGCTGCAGTCATTTATGTATCTCCAATTAGCAAAGTGTCTGCGTTATGCACTTAATATGGGGTGAGGTGGAGTAACTTCAAGGGAAAAATTTAAAAAAGCAGCATTTGCACTTATATAAATAAAAAGCCACATATAAATGTGGCTGCTGGGGTTAAATTACGGTGTGTTTTTAGCGTACTGGGCTTTTAAAGCGCTGACTTGTTCGTGTAAATAATTAGCGCTTACCTGCTCTGCGTCAATTGGCTCTCCTACACTCACCGATACTAATGACCATTTTAGGCGAGGTAGTTGCCATTTTGCTTTACGGCTAAACATGCTGCCCCATAAACCACCTAAGTGGACGGGCACAACAGGCACTGGTGTGCGCGCTATAATGCGCTCAATGCCACGTCTAAACATGTCCATTTCACCATTACTTGTTAGTTTTCCCTCAGGGAAAATACCAACTAACTCACCGCGTTCAAGCGCGGCGGCAACCTCATCAAATGCTTTGGTAAACGCCTTTGGGTTAGCTTTTTCGCTATCAATTGGAATAGCTTTTGCCATTTTAAATAACCAATGCAATGCTTTTGAATGATAAATGGGCGCAAACACCATAAAGCGTATAGGCCTAGGCGAAGTGGCTAAAATAAACATCCAATCTACAAAGCTAACATGGTTAGCGACAATAACGGCTGCGCCTTCGTTTGGAATATTTTCATGTCCTTTTGTGCGCACACGATACATGCATATGGCTAAAATATAGATCACAAAGCGCAAGAAAAATTCCGGCACCTTAGTGTAAATATAAATAGAAATAAGTAAATTAAGCCCCGCTAAAAGTAATAGTAACGACGAAATATGCCACTGTAAAACAGAGAGCGTTACAATACTTAATATGGCACTGCCAACCATAAAGAGCGCATTAAGCACATTATTAGCAGCAATCACTCGCGAACGACTTGCCTCCTCGGTACGCTGCTGAATAAGCGCATACAGCGGCACAGTATAAAAACCAGATGCAATACCAATACCTGCCATCCAAACAAAATGCCATATCATATCGCCCGTATTGAGCACTTGCTTTAGTGTTAATAAATTTTCAGAGGGCGCGATATATTCACTAATAGCCGGCTCTTGGCTTAAAAAATACAAAAATAACGTTATTAAAATAGCGCCAAAAGGTACAATTCCCAGCTCAATACGTGAGCGTGAGAGCTTTTCACACAACAAAGACCCCACGGCAATGCTTAGCGAAAACACCACCAGCGCACTGGTTACAACGAGCTCATCGCCACCCATTACATGCTTAACGTAATTAGGTAATGCCGTTAAAATAACCGCACCTATTAGCCAAAACCAGCTTATACCCAACACCGATTTACCAACCGATTCTGTTTGAGCATTAAGCGCTTTAAATACATCTTTAGTGGAAGTAAAAATATTATAGGTAAAGCGCAAGTTTGCATCGTTCGCTTCACTAATAGGAATAAACCGGCTACTTAAAAAGCCAAGTACAGCTAATACTAATACCGCGATGCTGATTACCGTTGGGCCTGTTGTTTGGGTAATAAAATAGGTGCCAAAAATAGTGCCCAATAAAATGGCTACAAACGTGGCAGACTCAACTAAGCCATTGGCTTTTGTTAGTTCGTTGGGTGCAACGTGCTGCGGTAAAATAGAATACTTGAGTGGGCCAAAAAAGGTACTTTGCAGCCCCATAAAAAACACGGTTGTAAGCATTAGCCACACATATTGCGTAAAAATAGAAGCCGCGCCAATAACCATAATTGGTATTTCGCAAAATTTAACAAGCCGTATGAGCTTTGATTTTTCTGTTTTTTCGGCCAGTTGCCCCGCCATCCCAGAAAATAAAAAGAACGGTAATATAAATAAGCCCGCTGCAAGGTTTGAATATAGCGCACCATCGCCTAGGGTTGTAGCTTGAAACACCAATAATATAAGCACAGATTGCTTATACACATTATCATTCATAGCCGATAAAAACTGCGTTACAAATAGCGGTAAAAAACGCTTACTGCTGAGCAAACCGTCTTTATTCCCGTGTTTATTATTTTGCATAGTACTCCTTACTAATCAGATAAATTCCTGATGTTTGCTTATATCAACTCGCCCACTTGAGTGGCCTTTTAGGGCGCAAGTGCCGTGCAACAATCACGCTATTTAGTTGTTGTTAGTCAATAATTTATAACATAACAACGCCAAGTTTAACTCATTTATTAATAAATATGATTACTGCTAAGCTCACACACGTTATACGGTATTAAAAGAGCAAACACAAAAAAGCCTACATATTTTACTATGTAGGCTTTTAAAACAATTTCAGATAGTGATGCTAGTCCTGCACAACCGCTCGTCGGCCGCTAAATGCGTGCATTAACGTTGTGCCATCCACTAAATCAAGTTCGCCACCCACAGGGATACCATGCGCTATACGCGAAGCGCCAACTTTATATTTATGGCAAAGTTGGGCAATATAATGTGCAGTGGTTTCGCCCTCAACGGTGGGGTTGGTAGCTAAAATCACTTCGTTAATTGCACCATGCGAGAGCTTTTGTTCAAGTATATCTAAGCCAATTTCTTTGGGGCCAATCCCGTCAATCGGCGATAAATGCCCCATCAATACAAAGTACAAACCAAGATATTGGCCTGTTTGCTCTATAGCCAACACATCGGTAGGCGACTCAACAACGCAGAGCACGCCACTGTCTTGGCGTTTTGGGCTTAAGCAAATATCACACTGAGCTTGCTCAGTAAAGGTGCGACACGACTGACAATGCCCAACCGCAGACATGGCTTTGGTTAATGCGTTACCAAGTTGGGTCCCGCCTTTACGGTCGCGTTCCAGTAAATGAAATGCAATGCGCTGAGCAGACTTAGGGCCTATACCCGGTTGGCAACGTAGCGCTTCTATAAGCTGTGTTAAACTATCTGAAAGTTGCATATTTATTAGAACGGCATTTTCATACCTGGTGGTAATTGCATACCGCCAGTAACTTTACTCATACGCTCTTGCGTTTCGTCAGCAACGCGACGAACAGCATCATTACATGCTGCTGCAAGTAAATCTTCAATCATGTCTTTGTCATCTTCCATCAGGCTATCATCAAGCTCAACACGACGCACGTTATGATTACCAAGCATGGTTACTTTTACAAGGCCTGCGCCGGCTTCGCCAACAACTTCCATTGTTGCGATTTCGTCTTGGGCTTTTTGCATGCGCTCTTGCATTTGCTGCGCTTGCTTCATCATGTTACCCATTCCACCTTTAAACATAATTTTCTCTCTTTCTTTTAAACTCTAGTTGTCATGAAGATAAGGGCGATTGTATTTAATTACAATGCCTGAATACTGTTTTCGTCAATTTCGGCGCTAAATAGCTGCTGAAATTGTACTATGTTTTCATCTGATGTGATCACATCAATAGCTTGCTGATGCCGCCCAGCATCAATTTTTTGCTGAATTAAATAAGGCGAGTCAATCACCCCTTTGGCAAAGTTAATACTTAGCGATACGTTATGTCCGTAAATGCTTGATAACGCTGCATCGAGCTTTTGCCTAAGCATGGGCGTATCTAAGTGTTTTTGAGATTCATCCACGTCAATATGCAAACTGTCGCCTTGCTTGGTAAAAATCGAGTGTAATGCAAATTGACGCATTCGCCCACCTAGCCCCATACGCTTAATTAAATAAGCCCACTCATCTTGCTGATGCGCAAATTTAATCTCGCTAATTGGACTTTGAAAATCATCTGGAACCGGTATAGCAGGCTCTTGCTCTATTACCTCTGGCTTTTTTTGTGGGTTAATTTGCTCAAGCAGCTCAGGGGCTAAGTTTTCAGTAATTGTTTGGTGCTTTTCTTTAAAATCAACCTTACGCACTGGCTGGCTTTGCGTTACTGGCTCAGCCGGCGTTAGGCTCCCTGTTACTGGGAGCGCTGGCTTTTTTTCGCTGTCACCTTGCGCGTGGTCATGCCATGGCGGTGAATCATTTTGTGACTCACTCGCTTGCGAGCGTGTATTGTGTGGCGTTTCTTCAATGAATGGCGCTGCTTGATCAGACGCTTTTGGTGTTTGCGCATGCTCAGTGGTATTTACACTTTCCCCTGAAAGCCTGCCTGCCCCCGATATATTTCTATCACGTAAAATTCGCGCAATAGCTGATTGTGCTTGAGCTTCTTGTTCTCGCACACTGCTATCTTTAGTATTGGCGTTTTCAGCGGCGGATTGTGTATGTGGCGCTACAGGTGCCGGGTTATAACCTTGATCTACAGCACTGCTCATAACATCATCAAATTGTGCAGCTAAGCTTTGCTCCATATTACTGTGTTGCAAATATGCATCGTCTTCACTTTGACGCTCAGCGGCCTCGTCATTCTTTGCAATGTGTTCATTTTGCTGCACAGGGCTCGGCATATCGTTTTGGGGACTTTGAGCCGCAGGTGTTAAGCTGTTGCTGTGTTGCTCACTTGGCGAGCGTGTTAGCTGCTCTGTGGGCGGGTGCGCTACTGGTTCATCAGTTGTTTGACTTTGTGCTGTGCTTTGGCTGTGCTCAACCATTGGTTGCGCAGCTGGGGTTTCGTTTTGCGATGGCGTTTTATTTTTATTTAATATATCACGCAGCGCATCGGCACGGCCTTTACTATTGGTAGGCGCAGGCGTTGCTGCACTTTGTGTATTGCTTGCCCCAGGAAGCGATTGAGCAGGTGTTGTACCTGCGGACTCAAATGCTAATAAACGTAGCATTATCATTTCAAAGCCTAAACGAGGCTCTGGTGCCCATTGTAAGTCTTTTTTACCATTTAATAGTAACTGATAATACACCTGTATTTGTTGAGCCTGAGTGTGCTGTGCAACATGGCTAATATAATCGGCGTTTTTATCATCAAGTTGCGCTGCTTGCGGGACCAGTTGAGTTAACTGAATAAGGTGAGTTAATGCAATTAAATCATCAAGTAGTGCAATATAGTTAGGGTTTCGGCTCGCTACTTGGGCTATTTCATCCATGAGTGCACCACCGTCTTGTGCTAACAAAGCAGCAAGCAAACTTTGGCTATAATGTGTGTCCATTAAACCAAGCATGGCTTGCACGGCTTGGTTGTTTATGTCGCCGTTGGTTTGCGCAATAGCTTGATCTGTTAAGCTTAAGGCGTCTCGCATACTGCCATCGGCGGCTTTTGCAATAATACTTAGCGCATCTTTATCAAAGTTTAGTTGCTCTTGAGTAAGTACATGCTCAAGCTGAGTTTTAATTTCGCTTTGCGAAAGTGCATTTAAGTTAAACTGTAAACAGCGCGATAAAATGGTAACAGGTAACTTTTGCGGATCGGTGGTTGCCAGTAAAAATTTCACATGCTCTGGCGGCTCTTCTAACGTTTTTAATAACGCGTTAAAGCTATGCTTTGAGAGCATGTGTACTTCATCTATTAGGTATACTTTATAACGTCCACGCGTGGGGGCATATTGAACATTATCAAGAATTTCACGAGTATCTTCTACTTTGGTGCGAGAAGCGGCATCAATTTCAAGTAAGTCAATGTAGCGCCCTGCTTCTATATCAGTACAACTACTACATTGCCCACATGGAGATGCCGATATACCTTCGTCACAATTTAAGCTTTTAGCAAAAATGCGTGCAATGGTTGTTTTACCCACTCCACGGGTTCCAGTGAATAAATAAGCGTGATGCAGTCTATTTTGCGTAAGCGCATTAACAAGCGCTTGCTTTACATGAGACTGGCCAACCAATTCATGAAAGGTTTGCGGACGCCATTTTCTAGCTAGAACCTGATAACTCATCAATTACTCGCCTTCAAACTCAACAAGTTTTAAGATTTTAATACCCATTTTTTCTACACGCTGCTCACCACCAAGCTCTGGTAATGAAACAACAAACGCAGCATCAGTGGCCTTGCCACCTAATTTTGCAACTAGCTTTGCTGTGGCTTCAATTGTGCCACCGGTAGCTAATAAATCATCCACTAATAATACTTTGTCGCCTGGGACAATCGCATCAACATGAAGCTCTAATGTGTCTTCGCCGTATTCAAGTAGGTAATCTTGGCGAATCACTTCGCGTGGTAGCTTGCCTGGCTTACGAACAGGAATAAAAGGGATCCCTAACGCGTATGATAGCGGCGCACCAAAAATAAAGCCGCGAGATTCTGTTCCAATAATTTTTGTAAAGCCTTGGTTTTTATATTCGTTTATAAAAGCATCGATTGTTGCTTTAAAGGCTTCTGGATTTGCCATTAGTGTTGTTACATCACGAAACATAATGCCTGGTTTAGGATAGTCGGCAATGGTTGCGATACTGTTTTTAATAATAGCGGGTGTTACTTGAGTCATAAGTTTAATTGCTCAATAGTTTATATTTCAAAGCAGCTGATTATAACCTTAACTGACGTTAAAATGCGAGTTTGCTGTTATTAATACCGAGGTGGTTTGAAAATTATACGAGTGGAGGAAGAAAAGAAGCGTAAGGCTGATAAAAACAACAGCCTTAATAGAGCTAGGAGCTTTAAGTTAGGCTTGTGATCCAGCCTAAAATCGCATTTAAACAGCCAATACCCACAAAAACTGCTAAAAAAGCAATAAAGTAAGTAGCGTTAAACGGATCTTTAAAGTCTTTATCATCTGACATTGGTATAACCTTTTTTAAGCACGACAAATAAGGCTGCCATGATAGACGAAGTAAAATAATCTATAAAGACCTTAATGTTGATTTTTTGTCACGATAATACCGCGCTCGGACATTGCATTAAGCGTACTTAACGCACCTTGCGCAATTTGTTGTTCACTAAAATTAGGCGCATGAACTAAAACCTGCTGGCATACACTCTCAAACTCAATGCCCGCATTTGATTCTATTATTGAAAGTAGCAAAGCGGTCATTGCATTCGTAGCTAAAAACTGCACGTCATCGTTATCATCGCGGTATACAACAAAGTAATTAGGCTGCTCAGATGGCGTGCTGGGTATATACTCTGTGCTGATATGTTGAACCGCATACTGGTAGCTTAAATTACGTGCAACACTCGATAAGTAAAGTGCAGAACTGGTCAGTTCAGTACTTTTTAAGCGTTGCTCGCTGGTATCTTCATTAGCCACGGAAACATCAAGCTCTATCCACTCGTAATGTGCCAACTCCAGCATAAATGCATAATCGTATTCTTGCAGGGTATAACTGCTCGATAAGTAATTAATAAACTCTCCTGCTATGTCTAAAAAATAAGGTGACTTACAGTCATGCTCACTAAAAAATGCTCTTACTAATTTTTGCCATTGCTGTTGTGTGTATAACGTTTTAAGCACCGGAAACCCAGATGAGATAAACCCTGCAATATTATTAAAGAATAGGTCGCGGTAAATCGCCATACGTCTATCTTCAATACCTTTAGGCTTTGGGTTATGCTCAGGCTCTCGTATGTGCGCCATAAACTCATTTTGACTGTCAATAAAGCTCATGTTTTTTCCTTTATGCTAATTGCTGAGAAGACGATGCGCATAACTGCTTATTTTGTAAATCGTGAATAATATCAAGCTCTTTTGTAAGTGTATTTATACTTGGGATATTAAAATCACGCTCCAATAAGGTAGGAAACACCCCATGCGCTTGGTACGCTTTATCAAGCAGATCCCATACGGGGTCAATAACATCAGCGCCGTGGGTATCAACAATTAAATCATCGGCTTCATTGTAGTGCCCAGCTACGTGGCCATAGGCAATACGTTTTGAAGGCAACCCTAATAAAAACGTCTCAGCATTGTAACCATGATTAATTGAATTAACATAAATATTGTTCACATCTAGCAGCAGTTTACAATCTGCTTGCTCTAAAATCGTATTGGTAAATTCAAGCTCAGATAACTGCTGGCCAGGTGCCGCGTAATAAGAGACATTTTCAATGGCTATTTGTCGCTCTAAAATATCTTGCACTTGTTTGATGCGAGGTACAACGTGCGCAATAGCCTCTTCAGTAAAAGGGATTGGCATTAAATCGTACATATGCCCTTTTCCAGAGCAGTAGCTTAGGTGTTCACTGAAAAGTTTAATGTTGTACTGATCAAAAAACGTTTTTAGCGATTTAACAAATTCAATATCAAGAGGTTCAGGCGACCCAATAGAAAGCGATAAACCATGGCAAACAAAATTATTGGCGTCTGTTAAGGTTTTAAATTGCTTTTTAAAGCGTCCTCCCAGCTTAAGCCAGTTTTCAGGCGCGACTTCCATAAAATCAATTTGCTTTGGTGTATGCGCAAGTAGTTCATCGAGCATCTCTCGACGAAGACCTAAGCCCACCATCCCAAATGCTGAGTTTTGTGTTGCTCTCATCATTATCTCCTAAAACAAAAAGGGCCTTTTGGCCCTTTTAGCATAACGTAAGTAAGGTACTTAAATCAGCCTGTTATTGGCCACCACATTTACCTTCACCGCACTTACCTTCTTTTTTGCCTTTTGCGTCGCCACCACATTTCCCTTCGCCGCACTTACCTTCTTTTTTACCTTTTGCGTCGCCGCCACATTTGCCTTCGCCGCACTTACCTTCTTTTTTACCTTTTGCGTC
>NZ_LKDU01000016.1:0-88194 GCF_001401855.1 Pseudoalteromonas sp. P1-7a
TCGCGGCGCGAGGTTTGTAACCTAGTGGGCTCGATAACTGCTCCTGCGTTATTCTAATGACTTACATCCATGTAAGAATAAGTAAAAACTGAGTAAAGCTTCCGCGCCCTGCTCACGCCCTTACCTACATCCATGTAGGCAACAAAGAGGAAATAGCCCTTAGGCAGAACCCTTTGGGCAGCGCCTGTTTAGCATTTATACGTCGTTATCGCCTATTTATGGAGAACAACCACACTACATAGGCTCCGCCTTGCCTAAATACCAAACAGGCTGCTGCAAATTCAACCTCGAAAGGTCATCAGCCCCTAAGTATATGAAATAGCCAGCACGTGGCGTTAATATAAAGGCGTCGCTAAATTTAGCGACGCTTTTTGTTTTACATAAATTTACGATATTTCAATAATAAAGCACATACAACGTTGTTACTTTGTCATTTTTTTTGCCATTATAGGCCGAGTTTTAAAAACGAAGGAACATTGCGGTGTATTTAAGCTACTTTGGCTTGAGCGAAAAGCCATTTTCGATCTCGCCCAACCCCCATTATCTATTTTTAAGCGAACGCCATAAAGAGGCACTTGCCCACTTAACCTATGGTTTAGGCGAAGATGGCGGGTTTGTATTGCTCACCGGCGAAGTGGGAACAGGCAAAACCACCATTACCCGCAGTATGCTAGAGCAACTACCAGAGAATACCCAAGTTGCGATGATCCACAATCCGGCGTTGTCGGAGCTTGAGCTTTTGGCCAGTATTTGCGATGAGCTAAACATTACTTACGATGTTCAAAATGCCACCCTTAAAAGTTTAACCGACATTATTAAGCAGCACCTAGAGGCTAATAATAAAGCGGGCGGGCATACAATTTTAATTATTGATGAAGCGCAGCTTCTTGCTCCCGATGTACTTGAGCAGTTACGACTGCTAACTAACATAGAAACTGATCATAAAAAGCTGTTACAAATTGTTTTAGTGGGGCAACCAGAGCTTCAGGCATTATTAAAACGCACAGAGCTTAGGCAATTAGCACAGCGAATTACAGCACGGTATCATTTATTGCCGCTCACCCAAGGGCAAACGGTTGCCTATATAAAGCACCGTTTACATATTGCGGGGTGTGATAAAGGCGTGTTCTCGCTCGATGCTATGCAAGCTGTGCATCAGTTAACTGGCGGCATTCCACGTTTAATGAATTTAGTGTGTGAGCGGGCGTTAGTTGGGGCTTTTTCTAAGCAGCAGCTTATTGTTGATAGTGATATTGTTAAACAATCAGCGCAAGAATCACTGCCTATGGACTTTGTGGCTACGCAGAGTAATGAACTTAAATCCACAGGCCATGTTTATTATTACTTAGCATTTGCTGTTTTATTTGCAGTGGGTGTTGGTATGTCGTTTATTATATAGTTAGGTAATTTATGTCTTATTTATTAGATGCATTAAAGCAATCTCAACAAGCAGATATGAGCGCCGAGCAATATGATTTGCAGGCAGCGCAGTTAAAACAGCAACAAGCACTCACGCGTTATAAAAAGATGGTGTGGCTACTTGGCGGCGCAATTGCAGCATTTATTGCTATAGCGGGTGGATTTACGGCGGGTAAGTGGTTTCAAACCAGTGCACTACTAAAAGCAAGCCAGCCGGTTGATGTTGTTAGTACTGATAGTAAAAAACAAAAACAAGTTGCAACAGATGAGCCAATTACAGCGCAAAATGAAGCCGCAAATCCTGTAAAGTCACCTTCTACAGAGGTTGAAAAAAATAGCAATAAAGCCACTATAGAAGGGCAGTGGGTGTATGTGCAAACACCAACAGGTGTACAAAAAATGTTGCTTACCCCACAAGGGCAGTATATCCCTATTAATGATAACCCGACAAAGCAACAAGGTTACAATGTGCAACCCCCTATAAATGCTAATGGCTATAGTCAAAATGCGTTTAATCAGCCGACTTACAATGCACACTTACCTAACACGCAAAACTATAATCCACCTGGCCAAAACACACAATTTATGCAGCCGCAAGCACAAAATACCAGCTCAGCAGGTTTAGATATGAGCAAGTACAAAGTGCTTGGAAAACCATTGAATGGTGAAAATACCCCAAGTACGCAAGTGCCGCAAAGTAGTCCGGAGCTTGATGCTGTACCGAGCAAATTAAAAGACGCTTTTGCACAAGCAATCAAAGACTCGCAGCAGGAGCAGGACTACGAAGTAACGCAGGCTTCACGCAGCTCCTCGCGAGTTGAACCTATTGAGCTATTACCCGATGGTTTGCAAGCTATGTTGCCGAGCATTAAATATCAAGCACACATATATTCTTCAAGTGCGGATAAGCGTTGGATAAAGCTTAACGGCCGTGAGTTACACGAAGGCGATAATATAGGTGCGCTAAAAGTGCGCGAAATTACCCCAGAGCAAAGCGTACTAGACTTTGATGGCTATGAATTTAGCTTAAAAGCTCTGCAAGACTGGCCACAGTAATATTGAACTATTAAAAAGCCGCCGTAACGCGGTTTTTTAAGGTAAAATCGAATTTTTATAAAAGCGTTCTAAATCAATATTATAATCATCTGGTTTAACTGTCGATTCGAGTACGTCAGCTGTTTTTTTATTGGCTAAGTCAATATCTTGTACTTCGGTATAGCGGCTATGCTTTGCGCTATAGAATGTTTTTACCACAGGTTTTAAAGGAGTCGTTGGGTTGCTTTCGGTTACTAGGCCTACTTTTTGGCTTGAAAGCTTAACTAAGGTACCTACCGGGTGAATGCCAATACATTGAATAAATTTAGTGAGTAGTTCACCATCAAAGCTATCGGGGCAGCCATCTTTTAAAATTTTAAACGCTTTAATGGGCTCCATGCCTGCTTTATAGACACGTTCTGCTGTCAGTGCATCATATACATCTACAATAGATGCCATGCGTACGTATTGGCTTATCTCATCGCCTTTTTTGGCAAACGGGTAGCCTTTTCCATCTAAACGCTCATGATGTAGGCCGGCAATATCTACAGCAATACCTGTTAATCCTGCTTCTTCCAAAATTTGTTTTGAATGCAAAGCATGGTTTTGCATAATTTTAAATTCGTCATCACTTAAGCGGCCCGGTTTATTGAGCACTTCGTCAGGGGTTTTAATTTTTCCTATGTCATGTAACAAAGCACCTGTAGTAAGCTCTACAATAATATCGCGCTCTATGCCTAAGTGCTTTGCAAAAATCCCCATTAATATAGATACATTAATAGAATGCTCAAGTAAGTATGCATCTTTTTGGCGCATTTGTGTTAAGCAGGCTAGGGCATCTTGGTTTCTAAAAATTGAATCCATAAAACCACTGGCAAGCTCCTTAAAAGGCGCTATGTCTATATCTCTGCCCGCTTTTATATCGCCAAAGGCCTTTTGTTGAAGTGTTTTAGCTTCGTCGTAGAGCTTTTTAGCTTTGCCCATTTCTTGTTCGCTACTGTGAACTTTAAGCCATGGATCGCGTTTTTTAATATCAGCCTTAGGCGTTGGCGTTGGGGCTTGGGTGTCGGGCTCGGATGACGTTAATGTTTTATCTGGATCTATCTCTATTTCTAAAATGCCCGCTTTTTTGAGCTTATCAATACCCGCCTGAGTTTTAACCCAGCCTTGGTTTTTAATTTTAATGCGCCCAGTTTGCTTTGTAACACTTTGTACAAACATGCCAGGCTGTAATTGCGAAATAGAGATAACGTTCAATTTTCTTACTTCTATAAGGGGTCTTTGTTTAAATTAGCATCATTATACGTTGCAACGTAAAAAAAAAGGCACTTTTAAGTGCCTTTTTTTTCATTTTTAGTTAATTAGTATTAGATGGTTATTCGTCATCTTCTACTAGGGTCATCAGTGAGGTATTACCGCCAGAGGCAGTGGTATCAATACTGATCGTTTTTTCGGTAATTAAGCGTTTAATTAACGTATCGTAATACTCTGAAGTAATTACTGGCAAAATAGCGCCTTTACGCTGTGCAAGTTGTTGGCTGAAGTAACCTAAACGAGACGAACGTGCAGCAACCACCGCACCCGCTAAGTGAGGGTGAGCCAAAATAGCTTGAAGCTGGTTAGGTTTTGCAACCTGGAACACGCCCTCTGCAACGCCTGTGGCAATAAACTTGTCTTTAAAAGCTACCGCCTCATCATAAAACAGCTCCGATGCTACCGTAATTACTGTATTACCAGCAGCTAGTGCTGTAATAATTGACAGCGCCCAAAAGTTAAATGACGTGCTTTTATCTGCATAACACACCACACAACCACGCGCTTCAAGATGCAAGGTGTTTGACTCACCAGTCGGCCCAGGCAATGTAGTGAACTTACGCATGTGTTTTTCGAGGCGGTTTAATTGTGCACGCGCTTCTGAAAGCGTTAACGCTAAATCATCCGCTAAATCATCAATGATTTCGACCGTTGCGACTTTAGCAAGTAACTGACGAACAGCTGATACACGGTCGTTTAGCGGCGTTGCACGCCAAATTTTCTCATCGCGCATTGAGTTAGCCATTAGCTTTTTAACTTGCTCATTTGCACCGCTGTAATGGTGTAAATCAAGCTCATCTGGCGTTAGGTTAGTCATTTGCACGTTATCAGGTGATGCTTTCTCTTTTACTAAACGCTGCAGGTAGTTAGGACCACCGGCTTTAGGGCCAGTACCAGATAAACCACGGCCACCAAACGGTTGCACACCTACAATGGCACCAATCATATTACGGTTTACGTATACGTTACCCGCACGCGACATTTTAGCTAGGTACTCACAACGCTCTTCTATACGAGAGTGAACACCCATTGTTAGGCCGTAACCTGTGTTATTTATTTGGTCAATTACGTTGTCGATATCATTCGCTTTAAAGCGAATAATGTGTACACATGGACCAAATACTTCACGCTTAAGTACTGATAAATCTTCGATTTCGTACAAACGAGGCGCAAAAAAGTAGGCACCGTTTTGCGTGTTGTCAGGGATCTTACACTCGTAATGAAGTGTTGCATTACCTTTTAAGTATTCAACATGCTCATTTAGCGTTTTAAGGGCTTTTTCATCAATTACCGGGCCTACATCGGTAGAAAGCATTGACGGGTCCCCAACATGCAGCTCTGCCAGCGCACCTTTAAGCATTTCAATAATGCCATCAGCTACATCTTCTTGTATAAATAATACACGCAGTGCTGAACAGCGTTGACCAGCACTTTGGAAACCTGAGCTTATTACATCATCCACAACTTGCTCTGGCAGCGCTGTTGAATCAACAATCATACAGTTTTGGCCGCCGGTTTCTGCTATTAACGGTACTTGAATATCGTTACGCGCAGCGAGAGTTTGTGAAATAAGTGTGCCGGTTTCTGTAGAACCAGTAAACATAACAGCTTGTATACGCTCATCAGGTACAATTGTTTTACCCACTTCAGAACCGCGGGCGATTACTGGCTGCACTACATGCTCTGGTAAGCCAACCGAAAGCATTAATTCAATAGCACGAAGTGCAATTAAGCTTGTTTGCTCTGCAGGTTTTGCAATAACTGTATTACCCGTAACGATTGCTGCAGCTACTTGGCCTAAGAAAATAGCAAGCGGGAAGTTCCATGGGCTGATACATAAAATTACACCGCGGGCTTCAAAACGTTCATCGCTAGCTAGTTCTTCTGCGCGGGCAGCGTAGTAGCGACAAAAATCAACAGCTTCACGTACTTCATCGATACCATCTTGTGCAATTTTACCGGCTTCTTTAATACATATAGCCACAAGTTCATCGTGGTGGCGCTCTAAAATATCCGCTACACGACGTAGTAAATTAGCACGCTCTTTTACAGATGTTTGCGACCATGACTCAAATGCCGCTTCAGCATTGGCTAAAATATCTTTCATCTCATCGCTAGATTGCAGTTTAACGTGGCCGATGATTTCGTTATGATTTGCTGGGTTTTTAACCGCTAATGCGCCTTGTGGTACTTGGCTTTGATCAATTAAGTGCTCATTAAACCAGCTTTCAAGATTTTCTTTGAACGGGGTAATGGCATTAATGTCTGTTAAGTCCATGCCTTTTGAATTAGCGCGTTCATCGCCGTATAAGTCAATTGGCATTTTAATTTGCGTATTGTACTTATTGCGTAAACCTTGCAATGTTTCTACAGGGTCTGGAAGTAACGACTCAACAGGCTTAGTCGTATCTACAATGGCATTTACAAACGACGAGTTAGCGCCATTTTCAAGTAAACGACGAACTAGGTAGGCAAGTAAGTCTTCGTGTTGGCCTACTGGAGCATACACACGACATTGAATTTTTTCCTCATTTACGATTTGGTCAAATAAAGATTCGCCCATACCGTGTAAACGTTGGAATTCAAAACCGGTGTTATCGCCTTTAGCAACTTCTAAAATAGTGGCTGCAGTGTAAGCGTTGTGTGTTGCAAATTGTGGGTAAAGCACATCACGCGCTTCGAGCATTCTAATAGCACAGGCTTTGTAAGATACATCGGTCGTTGCTTTACGTGTAAATACAGGGTAGTGCTCTAAACCATCTTGCTGAGTGGTTTTGATTTCGGTATCCCAGTAGGCACCTTTAACTAGGCGCACCATCATTTTACGGCCTACGCGAGTAGCAAGCTCAGTTACCCATTCAATAACAAAAATAGCGCGCTTTTGATACGCTTGTACGGCCAAGCCAAAACCTTGCCAGTTACCTAAATCTTCATCGCTAAATACCGCTTCAATAACATCTAACGAAATATCTAAGCGGTCAGCTTCTTCTGCATCAACCGTAAAGCCAATATCGTATTGTTTAGCTGCAAGCGCCAGCTCTTTAAGTTTAGGCACAATTTCGGCCATCACGCGCTCTTTATGCGTGAACTCATAACGTGGATGAATAGCAGAAAGTTTAACGGAAATACCTGGGCTTTTAACTGGGCCACGGCCATTTGCTGCTTTACCAATGGCATGGATTGCGTTCATGTAGCTGTCGAAGTAACGCTTGGCATCTTTCATTGTGCGCGCGCCTTCGCCTAGCATGTCATATGAGTAAACGTAGCCTTTTTGCTCTTTTTCGGCAGCGCGTTCAATGGCCTCATCAATGGTGCGACCCATAACGAACTGCTTACCCATAATTTTCATGGCAAAGTTTACAGATTTGCGAATAACAGGCTCGCCTAAACGACCTATGGTCTTTTTAAGCATGCCAAATTGCTGTTCTTTGGTTTTATCTGTGTAGTTAACCATTTTACCGGTTACTAATAATCCCCATGAAGAAGCATTAACGAATAAAGAATCGCTGCTTCCTAAATGAGAACTCCAATCACCTTTAGCAAGCTTGTCACGAATTAACGTATCTTGCGTGGCTTTGTCTGGTACGCGAAGTAGGGCTTCGGCCAAACACATTAACACTACACCTTCCTCACTAGAGAGTGAGAATTCATTTAAAAGTGCGTCTACACCGCTTTGACCGTCTTGGTCTTTTCGAATGTTTAAAACAATCTGGCGAGCTCTTTCCCACGCACGGCTACGTGCTTTAACACCTACTTCTGCAAGTGGTAAAATATGATCAATAACGGCATTTTCGTCAATGCGGTAAAAATCACGAATTTTCTGTCTTGTAGGACAGGTTGTTGTCAAATCGCCATTGAATAACATAAGCAACCCTCAGGAATGTTAATATGTAAACAGTAGAACAAAATTATGCGCTTGTGCCGCTAGGCTAAAGCAAACTTGCTACTAATAAATTACCAGTGATGTAATGCGTGCATTCTAATTAAATTTCAGCAGAATATGCTGGTTAAATTTCGCGATTTACGATAATTTACAGGGCATATTTTCAACTTATCCGTATAAAATTCTGTATGACAAGTCCAAATAGATTACGCCTGCTTGATCGTATCGATTTAGCAATATTAGACGTTCTTCAAAAGAACGGCAGAATTTCTAATGTTAACCTAGCAAAACAGGTTAATTTAAGTCCTAGTCCATGCCTTGACCGTGTTAAGCGGTTAGAGCAAGAAGGCTATATAGAAGGGTATTTTGCAAAGCTTAGCGAACAAAAGCTGAACCAGAGCTTAGTGGCGCATGTGCAAGTATCGCTGGTGGCATCTAACACGGCTGTATTTAAAGTGTTTAAAGAGCACATACTTAAAATTGAGCAAGTTGTCGAGTGCGATATGGTAGCGGGCGGGTACGATTACCTGCTAAAAATTAGGGTCTCAGATATGGATGAGTACCGACAAGTGCTAGGAGATTTGGTCGACATTCCGGGGGTAGGGACTCACCATACTTATATGGTCATAGAAAAAATCAAGCAAGACCCTGGTTTACGTTTGGATATTTAAAATCCATATGCTTTTTGCAATAGCCTACACACACATTAAAAAAGCACCTAAGGGTGCTTTTTTTAGTGGTTAGCTCAAAATAAGCTAATAAAAGTGTAGGTTAATTATGCCCACCCTTCGTAGCGCTTACGGCGTGAAAGTACAACGGTAAGAATAATACCTAAAAATAAACCTATAAAGGCAATAGCGCCGCCATAAGTTAATAGCTGACGTTTTTCTTTTGCTGTGGCTGCTTGTTTTTGCGCACGTTCTTGCTCAAGCGTTGTTTGCAGCTCAGTAATTTGTTGGTTAAGTAGTTTGTTTTGATTGGTTAAGCTTTGATTGTGCTTTTGTAACTGCGGGAGCTCAACTTGTGCTTGGCGCAATTTATTTTGAACACTGCTCATTTCACTACTGAGCGTTTGATACTGCTGGTGAAGCCCCGGAGTTTTCGATATAAATTTAGATTCAACCCAACCTTCACGGTCTTTATCGTCTTTGATTTTTATAAAGCCGTTTTCTTCTTTTGATAGCACGGATAATTTAGTGCCCGCATCTACAGAGCCAAGTAAGCGGTAGTTTTTACCTGCACCAGAGCGCATAAAGGTATATAGATTGTCGATTATATAAGCTGTGTTTGCATCTGATGAGTTGGCTGTTTGAGCTTCTTGAGCTTGGCTTATAAACGAGGTGGCTGTTAAAAGTAGCCCTAGTAAACAGTGTTTTAGCATTTATCTACCTTGTTAGTCTATCCGTGTCCGTTGTGGTTGTGAGTAAGATTTTCACATAAGTAGTGAGATAGTATGGATTAAACGCGTTAATAGCAAGGTTGATATTGTAACCCGATAATGGCATAGCTCAGTCAAAAAGGTTAAAAAATTTGCAAAATGAGGTGGCTTTGTTTATTTTGAGCACTTATTTATTTTAAAGGTAATCCTCAACCCTAATGGATACTGAGATAGAACTGAAGTTTTTGGTATCAGATGCCGTTGTTCCACTGATCCCCTCGCTAATCACACAATTTGCTAAAACGGTTATTAATAAACCTTCACGTAGTTTGCAAAATGCCTATTACGATACTCCAAGTAGAGAGCTAAGAGCCCTGGATATAGGTTTTAGAACGCGCTGTGCCGACGGTAAATGCGAACAAACCATTAAACTTGCTGGCGAAGTTGTGGGCGGACTTCACCAACGCCCTGAATATAACTTGCCGATTGAATCAAGTCGCCCTGATTTATTAGCTTTTAATAATGCTATTTGGCCTCATGGTATGCAAGTTAATGCTATTAGCGATAATTTATATCCTATTTTTAGTACTAACTTTATTCGTCGTACATGGTTAATAGAAACCCCCAACGGTGCAAAAATCGAAGTCGTGCTCGATAAGGGCGAAATAGCTGCATCGGGTAAGGTTGATATTATTAGCGAGCTTGAAATAGAGCTTGTTGAGGGTAATAGAGACGAGCTATTTGCTTTGGCAGATAAACTTGTTAGTCAAAATTGTATCCGCTTAGGTCTTTATTCAAAAGCAGCTAGAGGCTATCGTCTAGCCGATGAAACACCGCTTAAGCCGAGTAAGTCGATAGGGTTTGTAAAATTAAAAAAACAAGCAACCCAAGAGCAAGCGCTGATTGAAGCCATGAACTTTGGTATTCGCTTTGTGCAAAAGCATGAGCAGTGTTACTTTGACAAGCCCAGTTTAAAAACCCTCAAACGCGTGACTGACGGCATTAGTTTAATTAGACACAATTTTTGGTTGTTCGACGATATTGTAAGTAAAGAGAGTACTGAACAGTTAAGAACAGAGCTCAAGTGGTTGTTAAGTGAATTAGCCTGGGTTGAAAATGCTATTCAGTTAAAAACGTATACATCTAAGCGCCACGCATTTTATAAAAAGATAAATGCAGCGCCAGCATTAGCGCAAGTTATTAACGATTTAAAAGAGCTTCAACCGAGTATTGATGATATTAATGCTTTGCTTCAAAGTGCGCGTTATAATCGGTTACTGCTGTTGCTTACTACTTGGTTAGTAGACAAGCAATGGCGTAAATTTTGGGGCCAAACCGAGCTTAAGGCAGCAGAGCTGCCTGTGGCTAAAATTGCTAAACGCTTATTTAATAAAGATTGGCAAAATTTAGATAAGTTACTCCCTAAGGAGCAAACGCTTACGGTAAAAGACTATTTAAGTTTACGCCCGCAATTAGAAAACAGTTTATTAAGCGGTAATTGCTTAGGCGCACTGTTTGACAAAGAAGCGCGTTTAGAATTTCGGCTACCGTGGTTAGATATTTCTCATGGTATGTATGAGCTCAGCACGCTGGAATATTTAAAACAGCTTTGCGGCGGGCAAGAAGATGAGCAATTGGCTAAAATTCAACAGTGGCTAGATCAGAAGTCGGATTACTTAGTCAGTGCTATGGAGCAAAGCCGTTTAGCGTCTTTTGATATAGAGCCTTATTGGCAATAATACCTTGTAGCAGGTGTTGCAGCATTAACACCTGCATTAACTATTTTTGTTACCTTTTTTAAACTCCCTTAATTAAATAACCTCCTAATTTCTACGTAATAAAAATGGTGTGTTAGGCACTCGTTAACTATGCTTATAGTCATAAACCTACAACGGTAAGACTAATATGAAGTGTAGTGTTGTTTTGCTTTTTTTATTCAATAGTATGGGGGTCTATGCTCAAACCTTCACTTTTGGTGTAGTTCCGCAATATGAGCCTCAAAAATTGACTGCAATATGGCAGCCTTTTCTTAATAAAGTAACCGAAAAAACGGGCGTGCAGTTAAAGCTTGTAACAGTGGAGTCAATTCCGGTTTTTGAGCAAGGTTTTGCACAAGGCGATTACGATTTTGCTTATATGAACCCATGGCACAGTGTTATTGCCTTCGACAAGCAAGGTTATTTACCTATAGTGAAAGATGCTGCGCGGCATTTGCAAGGGGTATTAGTAGTCAATAAAAACAGTAATATTGAATCCGTTAAGCAGCTTGAAGGCGCTGAAATTGCTTTTCCTGCACCTAATGCATTGGGCGCTTCTTTATTGATGCGTGCTGAGCTTGCTTTGTTGTATGGTTTAACAATAAAACCTGTGTATGTACAAACCCACTCATCTGTTTATTTAAATGTGGCCCTTAATGCAACACCTGCAGGCGGTGGGGTGATGGGCACATTAATGCAGCAGCCTCAAAATCTACAAAAAAAACTAAAAGTTATTTACAAAACGCGCAAGGTTAATCGCCACCCCATAGTGGCTCACCCTAATGTAAGCCCTCAAGTACAAGCGCAAGTTCAACAAGCTATTATAGAAATAGGCAGTAACCCTAATCAAAAACACTTATTAGCGGGGATCCCAATAATTAACCCAAGTAAGGCAAGCATTGACGATTATAAACAATTAACGCAATGGGGCTTACGCTCGTTTTATGTTGAAAATTAACTGGTGGCGTAGCTTACGATGTCAAAGCTTTATAGCCGTTATGGCATTTGGCTTGTTATTGGTTTGCTTATTTATATTTTACGCTTTGCCAGAGCAAGCTAGGTGGGTAAACAATGGCCTTTCTAGCGCAGCGCAGCGCTCTTTACAGCAACTATCTACATCAATAAAAACCCCTTTATTAACTCGCCAATACGCACAGCTTTATGAGCAAATAGACGCGCAACTTAATACAAACCCTAATTGGAAAGCAATTAGAGTAGTAGAGCCGACTACAGGTAATCAGTTATATCCTTTAGATGAGTGGCAGCTGTTAGCGCAGCAGGGCAATGTTACGTTAAATGAGCACATTACTTTTTTAGATAAACCTTTGGCTGAAATAACGTTAGTCGTTAATTTTGAAGACAAAATAAACGAAGCGGCTAAGCTACATTACACGTTAATTTATATTCAGTTTTTTATACTTGTGGTGTTTTTTATTGGCTTAGCTTGGTTGGTCGATTATAGAATTACCAGCCCTTTACGGGCGCTCGAAGTCGCCTTTTCTAAACTGGCTAAAGGGAACTTTGACTGCCACGTTAGCGTTCAGCAAAAAAATGAGATTGGCAGCGTCATAAATGCATTTAATAAAATGGCCGGTGAGGTTGCTACTAATCATCAAAAAGTAAACGCACTGAGAATTCAAGCCGAGTCGGCCAGTAAGGCTAAGTCTGACTTTATGGCGAGTATGAGCCATGAGCTTAGAACGCCGTTAAATGCGATTTTAGGGTTAGCGCAGCTTTATCAATATGACAGTAAAGCAACCGAGGTACACAAAGACAATGCGCAAAGTATTTACCAAGCTGGGGAGCATTTACTTTTACTAATAAACGACGTGCTAGATTTAACTTCTATTGAGTCGGGGAATATGCAGTTTAATTTTGAATATGCCCCCGTGAAAGACATGCTACAGCATAGTATTGAAATGGTGAGCGAACTTGCCAGAGTTGAGCTTGTTACTATAGATACTCACAATATTGACTCCCTTGAAGGTATTTACTTATATGTAGATAAGCGCCGTTTTAAACAGGTACTGCTTAATTTACTTTCCAACGCAATAAAATATAACAAAGTGCGAGGTAAAATAGATATACGCTGCGAGGTTGCTGATTCCAGCCGCTGTAATATTGATATTGAAGATACAGGGTGCGGTTTTTCAGAAGATGATATTTTAAGGCTTTTTAAACCCTTTGATAGGCTAGGGGCAGAGACCAGTAAAACGCATGGTACGGGCATAGGTTTAGTTATTACTAAAGAGCTTGTAGAGCGTATGCAAGGGCAGCTACAAGTAAATAGCCAAATAAATAAAGGCGCGTGTTTTACCATTAGCTTTAATGGTTTTAAAGAAAGCGCTTTAACCACTATACAAGCTGATGAGCCGATAAATCATCCCAGCAGTGAGCCCGCAAACTCAGCCACAGGTAAACTCCCAGTATTAAATGTGCTGGTGGCAGAAGATCAACTGACTAATCAGCAGGTTTTAAAGCAGCAACTGACCATGCTTGGTGTTAATTCAACGTTTGCAAATAATGGCGAACAGGCCTGGCAAATGCTCCAAGATAAGTCCTTCGATATGCTACTTACCGATATTCAAATGCCGTTGCTAAATGGCCTTGAATTGGCTAAAAAAATCCGAAAAAACACACAGTTCAATGAGCTAATAATTATTGCTGTTACAGCCAATATAATGGAAAAAAACATTCAAGATTGTTACAGCGCTGGGATGAACGGTTTTTTAACTAAACCGATAGAGCTTGAGAGCCTAAAAGCACTGTTGATGAAACACTCGCAAGGCGTTGTTCCCTCGCATACACAGCCGCTTCAAATCACAGCGCAAGCAAGCTCTATGTACAGTCAATTAGATATGCCTTTATTGTTTTCGATGTTAGGAAAAGATACGCATGTACATTGTTTAGTCTTTCAGGCGTTTTTACAAACCGCTTATGAGCAAGTTAAATTAATTGAAGCGTATACACATAGTTTAAATTACGCCGATTTATCTTTTCAGGCGCATGGTTTAAAGTCATCTGCTAAATCGGTTGCAGCGTTAAAGTTAAGTGACATTTGCCAGCAGATAGAAAGCTTAGCCGCTCAAAATAAGGTCGATGAAGCGTTATTATTTGCATTACAAACAGGGTTTAATGAAGTGGTTACACAGTTAAAAGTGTACTGTAATAAACATGAGGCATCTTCTTAATGCCTCATGTAATGACGCTTTTAATTAGTATTTAGCGGCCTGCCCTTTAGCGGGTAGGGAGCTTAAAATGAAATCGCGTAAGTCGTTATTAGAAAGCTTAAGATCTTCATGTCGTAGGTACATCATATGGCCGCTGCGGTACCCTTTAAAGCTTAACCTGTCTTTCATTTTTCCACTTGGGTCAAGCTGCCATAACGTGTATTTAGCATCAAAGTAATTTGTTGCGCCATCGTAGTAACCCGCTTGAATCATGACGTTTAAATACGGGTTTTGCGCCATCGCTAAACGTAAGTTTTCGCCGGTATTATTTTTACTGCGATCCCATGGGTGAACATTGCCAAATAAGTTGTATTTTACATCCGTTTTATAGTTGAGCTCTTCACGCAGGTAATAGTTAATTGCAGGCGTAAATGAGTGCAGCCAAGAGGTAAGCTCAGCCCAGTAATCAGGTGATTCGCCAGCATCGCGTTTATCAATACCTAAATAGCGCGAATCTAGACGCCCGACAGTTTGTCCGCGCTCACGTAAAAGTTCTTTCCAAAAAAATCGAGTGGGAATATCTAAGTTGTTTTGCGCTACAAACTGCTCTGAAAGACCAGCATATTCGGCCATTTTCTTTATTATTTGGCGTTTTTTATCGGCATCGATAAAGCCACCTTTAGCGAGGGCAGGAATAAGCTCATTAATAGTAAACTGCTCAACTTCGGGTAAAAGTTCATAGAGCTCTTTTTTTTGTAAATCTTTTTTAAGTGCTTTGTGATACCACGCCGTTGCAGCAAAATAAGGTAAGCGATTAGCCGCTTTTATAGGGCCGTCGCGTTTTATACCAATATCGGTCGGCGATACTAATACCACCCCATTAATGTACATCCATTGACTGTTTTGTAGTTCATGGGCAAGGCCTGATACACGAGTAGTGCCGTAGCTTTCTCCAATTAAAAACTTAGGTGAGCGCCAGCGCTCGTTTCGGTTAACAAAGGTATTTAGCCATTCAGCTAAGTATTTTATGTCGGCATTCACACCAAAAAAGTGCTCTTTTTGTTGCTCTTTCGAAAGCATTTCACCTTTAGCGTTTTCTACTACGCGTGAATAACCTGTATTTACCGGATTTACATAAACAATATCTGCTACATCTAACACAGAGTAGGGGTTATCTTTTACGCCATAAGGCTGAATGGGGTAGCCTTCGTCATCAATTTTTAATACGCGTGGGCCAGTATAGGCTAAGTGCATCCATACAGATGCAGAGCCAGGACCGCCATTAAACGATATCAGTAATGGGCGAGCTGCGGTGTTATCGACTTTATCTCGTGTGTAATAGGTATATTGTAATGTGGCAATGGTATCGCCATTATCATTCCACACCGGCTGAGTGCCTGTTTTAACGGTGTAGCTAAAGCGTTCACCATTAATTTTTGCTTTATGCTTAGTGACTACGTGGCTATCAATGTCTATCTTTCGTTGATTTTCTGCTGTTGCAGTACTGCTAAGCAATACGATGGCAAGCGCTAAGGTGTAACGAGTTAATTGGACAAGCTTCATTGTCGTTCCTTATTTTTGTTTAGATGCTATTTAAAATAAAAAACACACAAATAACAAAAGTATTGAGATTAATGGTCGATAATACTGGTTAAGTCTAAACTTATACACGGCGTGTTTGTTTATTTAGGGTTAATTTATCCTAGCGTGTTTAGCTTAGCTAAAAAATCAAGTATATTTGGTCGACTTTGTATTTAAATTAAATACAAGCCTTGCGCTTAGATTAATGGACTTAGCCTACTTACTGGCTACATAAACAGAACTTTATTGGATGTTTTTCATAACTTGTCGCTTTAGTGCAAGTTTAAGTACGTAAAATAACAAGATTAAAGAGAAGTTTATGCAAAGAGTATTAGTGGTTGAAGACAGTAAAGTAGTGCAGCAGGTGCTACGCCACTTATCGGCTCAATATTTAGATGTCGCTGTCGATTTTGCCTGGTCATTAAATGAATGCCAAGACTATATTGAGAAACATAAATACTCGCTGGCTTTAGTTGATTTAACTTTGCCCGATGCACCTAATGGCGAGGTCGCTAAATTCACACTTTCACACGCCATTCCTACTGTGGTACTTACCTCAAAAATTGATGAATATAAGCGCCAACAAATGCTAGAGCTTGGTGTTATTGATTATGTAATAAAAGACAACCGTGATTCATACCATTACGCTATCAAGTTAGTAGCTCAGCTTCTGAGAAATCAAGGCTGTAAGGCGTTGGTTGCTGATGATTCAATGCTAAGCCGCTCCTTAATGAAGCAAATGCTAGAAAAGCAATTATTTGATGTAACCGATGCGCAAGATGGTCAGCAAGCACTCGAAATAATAAAAAGTAACCCTAATATAAAATTGCTCATGACCGATTATGCGATGCCATTAATGGATGGCTTTGAACTGGTTAAAGCGGTGCGTAATTTTAGAGGGCGTGATGATTTGGCCATTATCGGGCTTTCGGGGGCAGGTAAACATGGGTTATCGGCTCGGTTTATTAAATACGGTGCCAACGACTTTTTGACAAAGCCATTTATGAATGAAGAGTTTCATTGTCGTGTTATGCAAACAATGGAGCAGTTGTCACTGATTGCGGATATTAAAGAAAGTGCTTACAGAGACTATTTAACGGGTATGTATAACCGCCGTTATTTTTACCAATATGCAGAGCAACTATTAAAAAAACAACAGCAAAATACGCTTGCATTACTCGATATAGATTTTTTTAAAAATATTAATGACACCTTAGGCCACGAAGCGGGCGATCAGGCACTAAAGCAGGTAGCCACGTTAATTAAAACTACGTTTTCTAAGTTTACCGTTGCGCGGGTGGGCGGCGAAGAGTTTGCCATTATATTAGATGATATAGACACGGCGCGTGGGCGAGAGTACTTAGAAGGCTTTAGAAAAAAACTCGCTAAACATGAGTTTTTAATCGATGAAAAACCGTTTTCTATCACCATCAGTATTGGTGTTGCTGATTTTCAAAACACTGATTTAACACAAGCTATGCGTGTCGCTGACGCTGCACTTTACCAAGCTAAAAATAATGGTAGGAATTGTGTTGTTTAACTATAAAAATAACACTAATAACAAGCTTACACGTGTTAGTTATTTGTAGTGCACCAATGTAGCTAAGTTGTTAAAAAAGCGCACCTATATGGTGCGTTTTTTTTGTTTTAAGCTTTTGGTTTGCTCTTATCTGGTTGATATAAAATAGATTTTAATAGTGGCACAAAGGTTGGATTATATAAGCCAACAGGATAACAATAAAGCGTCCGAGGGGGCCACTATGAAAATGATTAGTGCAATCATAAAACCATTTAAATTAGATGATGTGCGCGAAGCGCTCGCTGATTTAGGTATTGAAGGGATGACCGTAGTTGATGTTAAAGGTTTTGGACGTCAACGAGGCCACACAGAGCTGTATCGTGGAGCAGAGTATCAGGTAGATTTTATTCCTAAAATCAAACTTGAAATTGCGACTCGTACCGAAAACTGCCAACGCGTAGTTGAAGCAATTACTAAAATTGCCTCAACGGGCAAAATTGGTGACGGTAAGATTTTCGTGTACGACTTAGATCAAATCGTACGTATTCGTACGGGCGAACTTGATGAAGAAGCAATTTAAGGGGGCTGATTAATGGAAAACACAATTGTAGAACTCAAATTTTCTCTCGACACCTTTTATTTTCTGGTGTCGGGTATATTAGTAATGTGGATGGCAGCAGGTTTTGCCATGTTAGAAGCGGGTTTAGTTCGTTCTAAAAATACCACTGAAATTTTAACTAAAAATGTGGCGCTGTACTCTATCGCATGTACCATGTTTTTATTAGTTGGCTACAACATTATGTATGTAGACAACGCTGAAGGCGGCATAATTCCTTCAATTGGTGCATTAATTGGCACGCAAGCGGCCGATGCTGACCACTCTTTAGAGTCTGACTTTTTCTTCCAAGTAGTATTTGTTGCAACGGCTATGTCGATTGTATCGGGTGCCGTGGCTGAACGTATGAAGTTATTTGCTTTCTTAGCATTTACAGTGATTTTAACTGGCTTTATTTACCCAATGGAAGGTTACTGGACATGGGGCGGTGGCTTCTTATCAGAAATGGGCTTTGTTGACTTTGCAGGCTCTGCTATTGTTCACGGTGCGGGTGCTGCAGCTGCGTTAGCAGGTGTAATTTTACTTGGCGCTCGTAAAGGTAAATACGGTAAAAACGGTGAAATTTACCCAATTCCTGGCTCTAACTTACCCCTTGCTACATTAGGTACGTTTATTTTATGGATGGGTTGGTTTGGCTTTAACGGTGGTTCGCAATTACTTCTTTCAGACAAAGAAAATGCAACAGCGGTAGGTCAAATTTTACTTAACACCAATGCCGCTGCGGCAATGGGTGCAATTGCTGCCTTATTTGTATGTAAAGTGTTATGGGGTAAAGCTGATTTAACTATGGTACTAAACGGCGCATTAGCAGGCTTGGTTGTTATTACTGCAGACCCACTTTCACCATCACCACTTATGGCATGTTTACTAGGCATTTTAGGTGGTTCTCTGGTTGTGTTTAGTATTGTAGCTCTTGATAAAGCGAAGATTGATGACCCGGTAGGTGCAATCTCAGTACACGGTGTATGTGGTGCCCTAGGTATTATGCTTGTACCTGTATCTAACGGCGATGCAAACTTTGTAACTCAGCTTATTGGCTTAGTAACGATTTTAGCTTTTGTTTTCGTAGCTTCATTCATTGTCTGGACTATTTTAAAGCAAACTATGGGCATTCGCGTAACAGAAGAAGAAGAGTTAAGCGGTATGGACCAACACGATTGTGGTGTTGATGCTTACCCAGAATTCGTATCTGTTCGCAGTAACTAATATTAAATAGATTAATCATTGTGTTCACAAAGCCCTACCTAGGTAGGGCTTTTTTTCGTTTCAGGGGAGGTTAACTTTTCAGGTGTTAGGCTATAACCAATATGCTAAGCTCACACTCGTGAATAAACCTTGGAATAAATTACACTTAAATGGCTGACAATAAAAAAACACCCAGTAGTAAAACCACACCTAAGCGTGCTTCTAAAGCAGCTAGCTCGCCACGCAAAGCCAAATCAAAAACCACAAAAAAAGGGTCAAACCCTGTTGTTAAACGCTCATTTATGCGAAAAACATGGTCTATTTTTTGGAAGTTGAGCTTGGCTGTTTTTATTGCGATGGCTATGTATCTTATTTATTTAGATTCAAAAACAACTCGTATATTCGAAGGCAATAAATGGCAACTGCCAGCACAAGTATATGCACGCTCAATGGAATTTTACCCAGGACAGTTTTTATCAAGCCAAGAGGTTGTATGGGAGCTTGAGCGTTTAAATTACTCATCGGTCAACCGTTTAAGCCGCACCGGCCAATACGTTAAAACGCCAAACAGCATTAAAATCTACCGACGCGACTTTGAGTTTTATGATGGCTTAGAGCAAGCTCATATTATAGAGCTACGTTTTGCAGGGAAAAAAGTAGCCACAATAAAAGATAAATTTGGCAGGCGTTTAAATAGTGCGCGTTTAGAGCCTGTACAAATAGCCCGTATTGGCAACGATTCAAAGCAAGACAGAGAGTTTGTACCGCTTGATAAGTTTCCGCCGATGCTAAAAGACACATTACTAGTGGTAGAAGATCGTGATTTTTATAATCACCATGGTGTATCGGTATTTTCTATTTTACGTGCACTTTATTCAAATATTAAAGCAGGACGTACCGTACAAGGTGGCAGTACCTTAACGCAGCAGCTTGCAAAAAATATATACCTAACACGTGAGCGTTCTTTGGTGCGTAAAATAAATGAGGCATTTATTGCGCTTATTTTAGATTACCGTTATTCAAAAGATCAGATTTTAGAAGCTTATTTAAATGAAGTTTACTTAGGACAGTCTTATAACCAAGGCGTGCATGGCATGGGCTTGGCGTCTGAGTTTTATTTTTCAAAGCCTGTTGATGAGCTGGAATATGACCAAATAGCGCTACTGGTGGCGATGGTTAAAGGGCCTTCGTATTACAATCCTCGTCGTTATAAAGAGCGCACTATGGAGCGTCGTGATCTAGTACTGCGCTTAATGGTTGAAAACAAACTACTAACGACAAAAGAATACCGTGCATCACTTAAACGCCCAATTGATATAGCGCCAATGAAAGCAAGTTTACAAAAGTCATACCCTGGCTTTTTAGAACTGGTAAATCGTGAGCTTAAGCAGTTATTACCTGATCAAAAAACACTAGATGCGGGTGTGCGTGTATTTACTTACTTTGATTTACAAAAACAAACGGCAATGGAAGAGTCCATTCAAAAAAGTTTACCGTATCTAGAAAAACGCCCTAATACCGATAAACTCGAAGCAGCCATGATCTCAGTTAATATCGAAAAAGGCGGTGTGTCTGCTTTAGTATCAGGGCGCGATGTTCGTTACTCAGGTTTCAACCGAGTGCTCGATACTAAACGTAATATAGGCTCCTTAGTTAAACCTGCTGTGTATTTAACAGCCCTACAGCTACCGCATTATAACTTAGCTACATTACTTGATGACTCCCCTGTACAGGTAACAAATGAGCAGGGTAAAGTGTGGCAACCTGAGAACTTTGATCACCAATACCGAGGTGCATTACCACTTTATAAAGCCTTTAGTAACAGCATTAATATTCCTGCAGTAAATTTAGGCTTAGATGTCGGTGTTGATAAAGTTGCAAACACGCTCAAAGGGTTAGGAGCAAAAGGTAATATAGATGAGTATCCCTCGCTGCTACTTGGTGCCGTAGAAATGTCGAGCTTTGAGGTTGCCCAGCTTTATACCACTATTGCAGCCGACGGCGAGTATAGAGAGCTTACAGCTATATCTGCGCTAACAGACTCCGTAGGTAAGGTATTGTATAAACATAAAGTTAAGTCAGAACCGCGCTTTGCAAAAGACGCTGTTTATATGACTAAATATGCCATGAAGCGAGTAACAAAAGACGGCACCGCTAAGCGCCTAAATTTGCACTTTCCTTCAATCCAGCTTGCAGGTAAAACAGGCACTAGTAATGATTTACGTGATAGCTGGTTTGCAGGGTTTGATCAAAATACAGTGACCGTTGCCTGGCTTGGTAGAGACGATAATAGAAGCACCGGTTTAACAGGTAGTGTGGGCGCATTGGAGGCTTATATTCGCTACTTAAAACCACTTAACCCTGAAGCTATTGCCGATACCCGCCCATCATCAATTAGATGGGCTTTCGTCAATGAAAAAACGGGTTTACAAGCCCCACCTGGATGCGGCAAGGTCATTCAGCTACCACTAAGAGCCAGTGAGTTTGAGCCAAGACCACAATGCATACGCTAATAAAATAAAAACCTTAATAATAAAACCGCTAACTCAGCGGTTTTATTATACCTAGCTTATCTATCTACCTAGTAATTAAAATTTGAAGTTAAATAAATTTTAATTACTTTTATTTCCTTTTTATAAATTATTAAATAAAGAGGGAGTATAACCTGCCTAAAAAAGCATTTTACGAGGTTGAAATGCAAGTGCTGTAACTAACATGTTAATAGTTTAATTAGCTGAATTATTATTTATTAAAGCTTTTATTTTGTTTCTTTAAATTAACATTTGACGTTTTATAATTTACAAGTTAGCGCGTGAAAATAATATTAAGGTATTGATTTTTATTGCTTTTATTTCTTGTTTTATCTTTGTTTAATTAACGTGTTTACAATTTGTACCCTTTTGTTACTCTCTGTATGCATTTTGTATAAAGTGCAAAAATAATTATAAACTTAACAGGGATAAGAGTATGAAAAATATTTTCAAAAAAAATCTTACGGCAATAGCGGTTCTCGCTTCACTAGGTGTAACGCTTCCAGCAGTGGCATCAGATGTTGTAGGTTCTATCGATAATATTTCTACTACAGCAGGGTATACCGTAACAGTAAAAAATCCTGCAACAGGGTTAGAAAGAACATTAAATATTTCTGAAGACGGTTCATTTAGATTTGCTTCATTGCCTTCAGGTAGCTATCAAATACAAATTTTAAAAAACGGTGCTGTTGTAGCTGAAGATAGTGTACGCGTTTCATTAGGTGCTAATGCAAAAGCGAGCTTTGATTTAGCACAGGTTAGTGATTCAGGTCCTGAAGTAATCCAAGTATTAGGCGCTCGCATTTCTTCGATTGATTTAACTACTGCCGATTCTGGTCTCGTTATTACAGATGCTGAAATAGATCGTATGCCAATAAGCAGAGACCTTACCTCGGTTGCTTTATTAGCACCAGGCGCTGTAAAAGGGGACAGTGCTTTTGGTAATACTGCGTCGTTTGGTGGCTCATCAGTAGCTGAAAATGCATGTTATATTAATGGCTTAGAGGTTACTAATACACGCCAAGGCCTTGGTTGTGGTGAAGTGCCATTTGAGTTTTATGACCAATTCCAAGTTAAAACGGGTGGTTATTCTGCCAAATTTGGCCGCGCAACCGGTGGTACCATAAACACAACTACTAAAAGTGGTACAAATGAGTGGGAATTTGCGGCAGTTGTGCAATTTCAACCAGACTCTTTGCAAGAAGAAGGCAGTATCTCTCGTGGTAACAATGGTGCAGGTCAAATATTTAGAGACGAAAGCTTAGACACTGATAGCAAAACAGATGTAACTATTTCTGCTGGTGGTCCTCTAATTGAAGACACGTTGTTTTTCTATGGATTAATTAACCCAAGAGATACTGAGTCTACATACACTTGGGGTGGAGATGAATTTTCGCCAAACGATCAATACCGAAATGAATCGGCTTCTGGTGGCGATAATTTATTTTGGGGCGGTAAGCTTGATTGGGATATTAATGAAAACCATAGGTTGAGCTATTTTGCTTACTCTAATCGTCGTGATATTGAGCGTTCTGTATACGAATACAATAACGGTACTGTGGGCGATCGTATCGATGGCGCCATTTTAAAGCGTGGTGGTGAAGCACAAAGCTTAAGTTATACAGGCGTTTTAACTGAAGACCTAGTTGTTACTGCAATGGCTGGTAATATTAAAACAGAATATGAAACGCAATCAGAAAACTTGGTTTGTCCATCTATTACCGACTCTCGAGGTACTGCTAATCCAATCACTGGCTGTGGTGCAGGCGGTAGCTTTGGTGCTAATAATGATGAAAATACCCAATACCGCTTAGATGTTGAATATGTATGGAATGACCATGAAATTACATTTGGTATTGATTACCAAGAGCGTAAGTCTGAGAACATAAGTAGTCCTATCGGTGGCCATAGCTATGACTACAGAACACTTGCAGATAATGGTAGCTGGCAAGCTGATAATGGCGCGCTAACAAATAATACAGGTGCCGCGCTTGACTATGTTGAAGACCGTATCTTTGATGGTGGCGGTAGCTTTGAGTCGGAGTTAACGGCTTATTACATAGAAGATCAGTGGCAAGTAACAGAGGATTTCTCTGTTAAAGTCGGCTTACGTATTGATGAGTTTGATAGCTGGGGGACGACTGGTAAGTTACTCACTAGCTTTGAAACAGATATTGCTCCTCGACTTGGTTTCACATGGGATCCTACGGGTACAGGCGATACTAAAGTATATGGTACATATGGGCGTTATTACTTACCCGTAGCCAATAATACAATTTTTAGAGCCGCATCAGGAGTTAGTGATATAACTACCGCTTATACCTACACAGGTGTAGATTCGCAAACTGGCGCACCTACGGGGCTCACGCCTTTAGCTGACACGCTTGGAAATGGTGGTATTCAAAACTCACAGCAAGTGAGTGGTGTACCGGTTATACCTGAAAAAGATATTTTTCAGGCGCAAGAGGCTGATCCATTCTCTAAAGATGAATATATTATTGGTATACAGCAAGCGTTAAATGATGAATATACAGTAGGTGTTAAAGGTATATACCGCGAAGTTGCAACTGCATTAGATGACTACTGTGGGCGATATGCCTACCCATACTGCGTAATGATAAATCCGGGTGATTCGTCTAGCTGGTACAGCGATGGTTACTACTGGAATGGAACCGATTGGGGGGATTCATCATTCAATAACGACGGTGTTCCAGATAGTGGTTCTTTAACTACCTATTCAGCAGAAACAATAGGCCTACCTAAAGCAAATAATGAATACACCGCTGTAGAGTTTAGTCTTGATTATAAAGCTGACACTATTCGTTATCAGTTTGGTTATACATGGGCTAGAAGTGTAGGTAACTTTGAAGGTGCTGTTAAATCAGATATTGGTCAAGCTGATGCGGGTATTACCCAAGACTTTGACTTCCCAGCAGTTATGGATGGATCACAAGGTTATCAACCTAATGACAGACGCCATACATTCAAATTCTTTGGTAGTTGGGAACCGATGGAAGACTTAACAGTAGGTTGGAATGCTACTTTACAAAGCGGACGCCCTAAGAGCTTATTTGGTCAAGGATATCCATCTACCGATCCAAACTTAAATGGCGGTTGGGGTGATACTTTCTACATTTACACTAATGAATGTCCGGATACAAATGGCAACGGCGACTGTGATCAAGATGAGAAAATCTATGAAAAACATAGCCGAGGCACTAATGGCCGTACACCTTGGGTATTTAACTTAGATTTATCTGCTGCATATGATTTCACAGTATCTGATATCGACATGCGTGCATCGGTTAATGTATTTAACATTTTCAACTCGCAAACAGAGTCATCACTGAATGAACACTATGAGCAAAACGAAGGTGAAGTAAATGCGTACCATGATGCTGCATATTCTTGGCAAACACCACGTTACGTTCGTATAGGTTTAGAAGCTCGCTTTTAACACTTATTAATAACTAACCTAAAAACCCTTCTTAATCGAAGGGTTTTTTGTAATTTAAAAGCACTATTTATTATTTCATGACTTAAAAAATTGCATTGATTTTGTTAGGTCATCGGATAAACGACTAAGTTGCTGCGCATCTTGCAAAGTAGACTGCGCAGAGAGAAGAGTTTGATCTGCTAAATTACTTACTTCTTGCGAATCAGTTAGTGCTTGTGTGGTTGCGATAGATTGCTCTTTTACACTCAGTGCTATCTCTTCGCCTTGGCGTTTTATATCACCCATACTGTACTCTGCACTTTGTAAAACGTCATTTGTTTGAGTGGCGGCTTTTACCGATTGTTCCATCTTTTCAACACTTGAGCGCATTTTTTGTTGTGTATCGTTAGAGGCTTGTTGGAGCGAGCTAATTATTTGGTGAATTTCTTGGGTTTGTGTTTGCGTACGCTGGGCGAGGGTTCTTACTTCATCAGCCACAACAGCAAAACCACGACCATGCTCACCGGCGCGTGCGGCTTCAATAGCGGCATTAAGGGCCAATAAATTTGTTTGATCGGCTATTTCGCTAATGCCTTTGCTTACCTTGCTAATTTCTTGGCTGTCTTGGGCTAATCTATTTAAGGCTTGCTGGCTTTCGGTAAACTCAACTTGTAAATCTTGCATGTACCGAGCCAGTTCCATGGTGTTGTAAGAGCCTTGCTTTACATGCTGCGCTGCATCTTGCGCGGTTAACATCGCTTGATTAGCTGATACTTCTACACTGAGCGCACTTTGTTCCATATTACTAAGTGCATTGTGAATCGCGTTTACGCGTATTTGTTGTTTTTCAACATCTTGGCTTGTTTGGCTACTCGCCTGAGAGAGTGACTTAGTAGCACCACATAGCTCTAATGTGCTTGTTTTTACATTAAATAGTAAATGTGAAATTGCGCTCAGCAAAGCGTTGTAGCGAGTAGCAATTATACCCATTTCATCATTCGTGATTGAATTAATAGAGGCATTTAAATCCCCGTTTGCCGCTCTTTCAGCGGCATTAGCAAAGCGGGTAATACTATCAACTACTGCAAAATAAAAGCTAATCATTAAGTAAAGTGCAATCAATAAACTAATTAATGATGCTGCTAATACAGTGTTTCTTGTCAAGCGCTGCGTGTTCAGTTTTTCATTTATTAGCGATTCAAGGGTAGGAATGCTTTTATCAATTAGTTCGCTAATGCGATTAAGCACTTGGCTGGTAAGCCCCGCAAATTCGTTTTGTGTAAGCTGTATATCATCTGGTTCAAGTAGCCTCTTATCAATAGCTGTTTTAAAAGCGGCTATGGCATTATGTAAATTAGTTAAAGAGGGCATTAGAGCTTTATTTACAGATGTATCAGCCGTGGTGGCAATTGTAATTATTTTATCAAGTTGCTGCTGGTATAAAGGTAGCGACTTACTCAAGTTTGAAAGCGCAATAAAAGTTTCTGGTGTAAAACGCTGGTTAGTAAGAACAGTATTAGCGCTTTGCGCTGTCGCATTTATCTGTATGATAAGCGCAGGTATAGGCGTAACTAATGCGCGATTAACATAAGCACTTGCAAGCTGATTATCTAAGGCTAAATTAGACTGTATTGAAACCAGTTCAAGTACGTCATTCATTTGCTCATCTTTTACATTAAAACCACGTGCTTTTGCTACTTTTACGTTTTTATAGGTTTCACCTTGCATTTGATTTGCAAGAATCTCTCTGTAGCCCAGTAATCCTTGTTTTTGCATTTGAGAGACGCTTATACTCTCGCTTAATAAAGAGACTAAAAAAAACAAACTAAGCGCAAGGGGTAATAATAAAATACCAAAAACTAAACCAATTTTAGTTTTATATTTTAAGTTGCCCATCAATGATGTAGCCGGTGCTGCTAACTGCCTTAAGCTTGTCATACGTTTCTCTTGTAGGGTAAAAGTGAGTCTTAAAAGTGAGACCGTATAAAGGCTAAAAACCATTCAATTATCAATGCGCATAAATAAAAAAAGCCCTTACGGGCTTTTTTTAACTTTAGGGCTAATAACGCACGTTATTAACTTGTGTTTTTTGGATGCTTATAGCTTAGCAAAGGCGCGCTCTGCAGCTTCGATAGTCGCTTGTACTTCTTGCTCAGTGTGCGCAGCGCACACAAAGCCTGCTTCAAATGCAGAAGGTGCTAGGTATACGCCTTCTTCAAGCATTAAGTGGAAAAAGCGTTTAAAGCGTTCTAAATCACATTCAGTTGCTTGCTTATAAGTGGTTACTTTTTCTGCTTCAGTAAAGAAAAAGCCATACATACCGCCAGCGTAGTTTGTGGTTAAAGGAATGCCCGCTTTTTTAGCGCCAGCCTCAAAACCTTCACAAATAGCTTTAGAAATGGCTTCTAACTTATCGTGTAAACCTGGCTCGCTTAATAGCTCAAGTGATTTTAAACCTGCAGCCATTGCAATAGGGTTACCAGAAAGCGTACCCGCTTGGTAAACCGGACCTACTGGCGCAATGTAATCCATAATTTCGGTTTTGCCGCCAAAGGCACCAACAGGCATGCCGCCGCCAATGACTTTACCTAAACAGGTTAAGTCAGGTTTGATGTTGTAATACGCTTGTGCGCCACCTAATGCAACACGAAAGCCGGTCATTACTTCATCAAAAATAAGCACCGATTTGTACTCATCACATACTGCACGCAAGCCTTCTAAAAAGCCTTCAACAGGAGGAATACAGTTCATGTTACCTGCTACTGGCTCAACAATAACACAAGCAATGTCGTCAGCGTATTTTTCAAAAACAGCTTTTACTTCATCAAGGTTATTAAACGATACGGTAAGCGTGTGCTTTGCAAAATCCTCAGGAATACCTGGTGAATTTGGCACACCCATGGTAAGTGCCCCAGAGCCCGCTTTTACCAATAACGAGTCGGCATGGCCGTGGTAACAACCTTCAAATTTTAGGATTTTATCACGACCTGTATAGCCACGTGCTAAACGAATAGCGCTCATAGTGGCTTCTGTTCCTGAGCTAACCATGCGTACTTTTTCGATTGAAGGAACAAGCGCTTTTACTTTTTCGGCCATTAAAATTTCGGCCTCAGTAGGGGCGCCATAACTTAAGCCATTTTCTACTGCTTCATGCACTGCTTGCTTTATAGCTGGGTGATTATGGCCCATGATCATTGGGCCCCACGAGCCTACGTAATCAATATAACGGTTGCCATCAGCATCAAAAGTAAATGCGCCTTCTGCTTTGGTAATAAATAGTGGCGTACCACCCACCCCGTTAAATGCACGTACAGGTGAATTTACGCCACCAGGAATTGAAGTTTGTGCGCGATTAAATAAATCTTGGCTAATTGTCATGAAAAATCCTATAAATTGTCGCTTGGTAAAAGTGTTTAGCTGTCGCGTTTGCGGCTAAACCAAGGAACGTCTACTTCATATTGCTCGACTTTGTTTTCTACGCCGAGGGTTAAAGCAAACAGTGCCATACGAATCAATACGCCATTTTGCACTTGGCGAAATATTGCTAAGTTGTCGTTACTGTTTAAGTCGTTATCAAGCTCGTTAGCTTCTAAACGGCTATCACGTGGAAGCGGATGCATAAGCACTGAATTTGGCTTACAGTGCGCGTTATAAATTGATTGGCTGATTCTAAAGCCGCCACGGTATTTGTTGGCTTCTTCTTGTGAAGGGAAGCGCTCTTCTTGAATGCGTGTTTGGTACACAATATCAGCTGCTAAGTTACCTTCCATTTTGTTAACTAGCTGTATTTTATGGCCTGCATTTTCGACAGCATCTAAAATACTGGTTGGCATTTGCAGCCCATCGGGCGCCACCATCGAAAACTTCACATTTTTGTAATGGCACAATAATTTAGAGAGTGAATGGACTGTACGGCCATATTTTAAATCGCCAACTAGGGCGATATGCATGCCATCAATACTTTGCTCAAATCGGTTTAGTTCACGCTCAATGGTTAGTAAGTCAAGCAATGCTTGAGTAGGGTGCTCGTTAGGGCCGTCCCCCCCATTTATAACAGGTACGGTACAACCTTCTGAAAATTCGCTTACCGAGCCTGCATCAGGGTGGCGCATAGCAACGGCATCAGCATATGCCGAGATAACGCGCGCTGTATCGTAAAGCGATTCACCTTTAGCAAGAGCGGAGCTTTGCATACCGGTTGTTTCGCGCACGCCACCGCCTAGTAAATTAAAAGCAGTACCAAAGCTTACACGCGTTCGTGTGCTTGGTTCAAAAAACAAATTAGCTAAAATAGCGCCTTCTAGCACGGTTGTTTGCTTTTGTTTTTTAGCATAAGGCTCCATTTTTTTTGCTACTGCAAAAATACGCTCAATGCAGTCTCTGTCGAGTTGATTTACCGACAGTATATGTTCACCTTGGAAACTTAACATGGGGTTATTCCTAATCAATCAAAGGGGCGCGATAATCCATAAAAATGGGGCACGCAATCGCGCGTGTTATAGCAAGTATTGTAAATTGCAGCGCAGTTTAACATGCGCTGTGATGCTTATAAATTAGGTTTTATCACCGCAAGCGCAACAATAATAAGCAGCGCAATCACTGGGAGCTCATTAAAAATACGATAAAAGCGGTCTGTTTTGGTATTTCTGTCGTGTTTAAAGTCGCTTAGTAATTTAAAACAGTAGCCGTGGTATAGATATAAAATGATGACCAGTACCAGTTTGTAGTGCAGCCACATGCTGTATCTAAACCAATCACGACCATATTCTACAATGGTGAGCACACCAAAAACGGCCGTTAAAATGGCAAACGGGGTAACAAAAAAGAGTAGCCGACGTTCCATCACTTTAAGCATTGAGTTACAGGCTTTTTCTTCGCTCATCGCGTGGTATACAAATAACCGAGGTAAATAAAAAATACCGGCAAACCAAGCAATCATAAAAAAAATGTGCAGTGTTTTATAAATTAATAAAGCGCTCATAAGAATCCTAAAGTAGGCTGTTACGAATAGTTAAAATATTATTTATTTGATCCCAGCGTAATAGCCCCATTATTTGTTGGTCATCTAGCAAGTTGTAAACATACAGGGCACCGCTGCGTTTATCTTTTAAAATATCAAAGGCATCGGCTAAGGTCGATTGACTGCTAATACCCTGTAAACTAATGTAGTTTATATTTATGGTTTCGCCCGACATCAGAGTAAGGTCATACTCTGCTAAACGATAGCCGTTTTCTTCGTCAAAGACGATTAAAGGGGTTTGGCTGTCCATGGCATCTAGGGTGTTTTTTATTTGCTCTTTATCATCAGAATAAAGCAGCTTAAAGTTTTCATCCATATCATCCATTATGCCCACTTTTTGTAGCGCCTCCGTTGCGGGCGATACATGATAGGGGAGTCCTTGAAAATCGAGCTGTTGCAAAAATATAGACCGATTACCAAATACTTGCAGCGCCGTTACATAAGCGGTTGTTATCACTAACATGGCCGGTACAATAATCTCTGGCGAGGAGGTAAGCTCCATCACCGTTGTTAATGCAGCTAACGGCGCATGTAATGTAGCTGCGAGTAACCCTGCCATGCCTAATACGCCGTATGTGCCCGCAATGTCAGCACCTGGGCTTATAAACTGGGCAAAAAAGGCCATTAAAGTACCGGTTAAAACCCCAAGCCCAATTACAGGGCCTATTAACCCGCCTGGTATTCCTAAGCCAATTGCAAACAGGGTAGCCAGCAGTTTAGCTATTAAAATAGTGGTAAGTAGCTGCGCGTTTTCTGGCGATTCAACCGCAATCGTAATTGCGCTCATACCTGAGCCCATCGCTTGGGGCACTGCATAGGCAATAACACTCGCAATACAACCTGCAATGAGTAAACGAGGAAACATGCTTAAAGGTTTAAATGTTTTTATGATCAGCATTAAATTTTGATTAAAGCTATAGGCAATTGCCCCTAAGGCCATGCCACATAAAATTAAATATGGGTAATGCCAACCACTCAATGGCGTAATGCTAATAAGTGCCAGCTCCGAGCCTTCACCAAACACAAACTGTGTTGCTAAAGCGCCCGTTAACGCAGCAAGCATAATTGGTACAAAAATATGCACTTTATACTCACGTAGCACCACTTCCATAACAAAAATAACCGCAGCCAGTGGGGTATTAAACGAGGCTGCAATACCAGCGGCGACACCACAGCCACTTAATGTGCGCATGGCGTTGTGCGGTAAATGCAGTTTGTCGGCTAATATACTCGCGCCAGTAGCGCCCATATGAACAGATGGCCCTTCGCGACCAACCGAAAAACCACTTATTAATGCCAGTGCACCACCAACAAATTGGTTTACAGTATTGTACAAAGGCATTTGCCCATAATGGCGTTTAATACGATGAATAACAAAAGGAATGCCTAAACGATAGTGCTTAAAACCAGTAAATGCGGCAAAGGTTGCTATTAATAGCGCTGCAATTAATGGCATTAAAACCCGTTCAAGAGTAGGGATAGTGGTAAAGTTATCAGGAGTGTCTAAAAATAAGCTTTGAAAAAACAGAATCGTTAAGCGAAATAAAATGATAAAAAATGCAGCAATTAAACCAGCACTTACGCCTAATAAGCATAATTGCACAGAGGTTTTTGGTTTTGCTAATCGACGCCTGAGTTGCTCAAGCCACATGCTGTATTCTCCGCCACATTTTTTCAGCGAGCAGTTTAGCAAAAGAGCGCGGGTAAGTCCTTGTGATTTTGCAATTTTAGTTACTAATATTAACAAATATTACAGCGTCTCTCTCAATGCTATTTGTTTTGGTACCGGCCAAAGTAAAGGTTAATAAGTAAGATACCCTAACAGATGTTTGACTATACTTGATTAAAATACTCGGGTATTAGATAATCACGCCATTGCGATATTGAGGGTTTTAAAATGTCTGAAGAATTACCAATAAAGTTCAGCGATGCAGCTGCTGTTCGTGTTAAACAGTTAATCGACGAAGAAGAAAATCCAGATTTAAAACTGCGTGTTTATGTAACAGGCGGCGGTTGTTCTGGTTTTCAATATGGTTTTACTTTTGATGAAAAAGCAAATCCTGGTGATTTAGAAATTGTCAAAAATGGTGTAACGCTGGTTATTGATCCAATGAGTATTCAGTACTTAGTTGATGGCGAGGTGGATTACACTGAAGGGTTAGAAGGCGCACGCTTTTTTGTATCTAACCCTAATGCAACGACCACCTGCGGGTGTGGTGCAAGTTTTAGCGTTTAAGCAATTTACGCTTAGTTATTAAAGCCGCATTAGCGGCTTTTTTAATGTCTAAAATTCAATCGGGCTGTAGTGGGTAAATTGCATTATTAATACAAAAAAGCCTAATACAAACGCAGAAAAAGCAAGAATGTATAAAAAGCCTTTTTTACCTTGTTTAATAGGTACGCCGTAATGACGTAAAAACATAAACCATAAAAAGCATAGTAAAACTGGTAACAAAAATAAGACTCTAAACATACTTCCTCTTTAGTCCCTCAATAAGGGAAAAACGTTATTTATGGGAACTTTTTTACTGATACTGTTGTTTAAACATCAATACAGCAAGGTTATTCGCACGTTAATTTGTAACAAAGCGCTTTTATCTTACAATTAATTTTTTAGTAAAAAACTTAATATTTTTGGTACGTTAACTTAAATATTCAGCATAAGTAAAGGTTAGTGGTTGGGTAAATTTATGCAAACTATGTAATTAATTATTTAACCGAACTGTTAATAGTATATAATGTATCCAAGAGTGAGACGGGCAAAATTTCACTCTTAATAAAAACAAACCTATATCCTATTTTTGCGGGTTAGCACTGAATAGATTGGTAGGTTGAATAAGTAGCAATACCTTTGCTTATTTTAAGCAATAGCTTGCTATTGAAAAATGTAGTGGGTATCTGCTTATATGCCACCAATCATTGTGTGACTACTGCTTTGACGGGTATGTCATATCATCTAGTAGGAGATGTAAAATGATGGGCAAAACTGTTTCTTCTGAAGAAAACGAAAAGCTAACTAAATGGCTTAAAACAAAACGCCATGAAAAGGGTCATACAATGCGTAGCCTAGCACAAGTGCTAGGAACACCTCACTCATTTATCGGTAAGATTGAAAATCAAGAACGCCGTTTAGATGTTATTGAGTTTGTACGTTACTGTAATGCACTTGAAGTTGATCCGCATGAAGCGCTAGGCTTAATTAAAGCGGATTAATATTGTTTTGCTTAGGGTGTTATAAGGGGCACTTGAATGGCCTAAGCAAATCACGTTAATGCAGGGATGCATTACCTATTTTGATGGTAATTTTGCTCTAACTGATAAAGCTTATGCCTAATCAAATATAAAAATACCAGCGAAGGGATTACCATTAGCGCCGTTAGCACAAAAAATAATGCCCAATTCCCCATTAACCAATCATCAATAACCACACCACTGTAACTTGAAAGCAATGTGCGCCCTAAATTCCCTAATGAGGCAAGTAAAGCATAATGTGTTGCACTAAATGCCCGGTCGCATAACATCGATATAAACGCCACCATAGCCACTAACGACCAGGCTTGCGTAAAGCCATCAATAACAATAGCAAAAGCGTATAATCCTAAATTAGGGCCAACCAGTGCAATAGCCGAAAATGCTAAGTTAGACCCCGCCATTGCCACACCACTTATAAATAGTCCTTTTACAATGCCGTACTTTTGATTGAATAAGCTGCCCACAAAGGTAAAAGCAATGGTAAGTACGGCTGTGCCTACTTTTGAAAAGGTAGCTATGTCACTGTTACTAAAGCCTATTTCTTTATAAAAAACAATCGACATTCGCCCTAAAAAAGCTTCGCCAATTTTAAATAAGAAAATAAATGCTAATAAGGCAAGGGCTGTTTTTACGCCATTTTTCGCAAAAAAGGTTTTAAAGGGGTCAACCACTGTAACGCCAAGCCAAGCAATCACTTTAGTAAAGGGCGTTTGTTTAATGCTGGCTAGTTTTTCAAGGTATACACGCTCAAGCTCTGCGTGAACAGCTTCTCGGTTTGATTTAGGCTCTTTAGCAAACAACACGCCGCTCATTAGCAGTAACATAACAGCGGCTAAAAAGTAATACACTTGTGGCCAATCTAAAGAGGGGATATCGGCCATGTAAAAAGGAATAGCACCAAGTAATGCATAACCTGTCCACCAACCCGATGTGGCCATAGCAGCAGCGGCAGTGGCTTTGTAAGATTCGTTTTCGCTTAACGTATCTATTCTAAATGCATCAATTGCGATGTCTTGTGTGGCAGAGGCGACTGCGATGAGTAAACACAAGCCGGCGGCAATTGCTAAGTTTGCTTTTAAATCAAGGCCTGCTAAAAGCAGGGTGCCAATAAACATAAAGCTTTGACAAAATATAATCCAGCTGCGACGTTGCCCAAACCATTTGTACAATAAGGGCAGCTTGGTTCTATCAATAAGTGGCGACCACATAAAGTTAATGCTGTATGCGCCAAATACAATACCAAATAAGCCAATCATACTGCGGCTTAGGCCTTCATCTTTTAGCCAAGCCGACATAACTGAGCCAATCAGCACCCATGGAAAACCACTGCTCATACCAAATATAAAAATATTGATTAAACGTTTATCTTTAAAATACGAGAAATATTCGCTTATTGAGAGGGTTTTGCTCATAGGGCCTTCATTGGCGTTGGGTGCAACTTAGTTACACCTCAGTGATTTATAATGGGGTTTGCTCAAGTACTTTAATATTTAAAATAACAACGGGCGTTTTTGGTACAAAGTCATAGCCAATTTTTTCATTAAAGCCGGTTTCTACAGCCATAATTTTATCTAGCGTGTCGTAACCATCCATTACATTGCCAAACACGGCAAAGCCCCAATCTCTTCCTGGGTTTAAATGATCGTTATCATCCATATTAAAAAAGAACTGGCGAGTTCCTGAATGCGGTTCACGGTCTTGATACGCCATAGCAATGCTGTACATATCATTTTTTAAACCGTTGCCGCTTTCGTTAAATATAGGATCGTTTTCGTGCAGGCCGTCAAGGTCTTTATCGTAGCCACCGCCTTGTATTACAAAGTCACGGTCGTTTTCAACATCACGTTCTACACGGTGGAATATACTGCCTTGGTAACTTTTATCCATTACGTAGGTTAAAAAGTTATTTACTGTAATAGGGGCTTTTGAGCGGTCTAGCTCAACCACAATGCTGCCCAATGACGTGACTATTTCTACACGCGGGAAAATATTGTCTTTTTGTACAAAACGGCCTTCTTGCGCGGCAAAGGTGCTTACACTGAATAGTAGGCTCAAGCAGATTAAAAATTGTTTCATTGTTAACCTTCTAAAAATTCAATTAATTCTGGGTCCGATACAATGCGGGTTATAATTTGTTCCGTCAACTTATTGAGTTGACCTTCAATTTTGGCGCGATCGTGGCTCAGCGGCCCTTCTAAATTTGCGCTGCCGCGGTACACCTTAGTGAAATTACTGGTAGAGCGAAGTACGCGCACACCCAATTCAATGTTCGCTTCGCTGGTATGGCTCATGAGCTTTTCAGTCACTAGTGCTTGTAAGGCATGAATGTCTAGTTCAAAGCGGGTTGTTGCTAGGTTAGAAATACTTGCTCCGTTACGGTTTAGCGCGCTATCTAATACGCTTTTAACAGAGGTAACAATATCTTGGCTTGCAAAGGTTTTAGTCTTATCAGACTCAACAAGCTTAAGGGTTGCGCTATCGCCCCGTAAATCAATGACGCTGGTACTTAAACTGGCTGATATAACACTAATTTGCCCGTTTTTATAAACTGGGTTTAATATCACTTGGTTTGGCTGATTACTGCATGCGCTAAACACCAGCATGGAGCAACAGGCTAAATTAAATTTAGTTAATTTCATTTTATAGCATCCCACTATTTTTAGTTGCGCTGAGCACTACAAACTTTTTGTTTGAACCTAATAGCTTACAGTTACCAAACATACGATTTAATTTATCGTGATAATCTAAATGACGATTACCAATAATACGTAGCTCGCCACCTTCTTTTAATGTGTCTTTAGCTTGTTTAAACATTTGCCACGCAATGTGATCGGTAACGGCTTGGGCTTGGTGAAATGGCGGGTTACACAACACCATATCAACACTGTTTTTTTCAAAGCCGGTTAAGCAATCATTTTCTATAAATTGGCAGTCATCAAATCTATTTGCTTGGTTAAGTTCTACATTTAAACGTGCAGATTCGACCGCCATGTACGACTCATCAACAAAGGTTACCGACGCATTTGGACAGCGTGATAGCGTCATTAAGCCCACTACGCCATTACCACAGCCTAAGTCGATAATGCTTTTTGCCTTTGAGGTTTGTGGCAAGTAATTAAAAAAGAACCGTGCACCTATATCTAACGAATCGCGCGAAAACACATTGGCATGGTTCGTTATATTAAAGTCAGTGCCTTCAAGTTGCCAACTGACCGGAAAGTTAGCCGCTTTATAACCGCCTTTTGCTGTACTTAATATCAAACGCGACTTTTTAACGGCCAAGCTTGTTTTGGTCTCGCCAATAAATTGCTCAAACGCTTTTATAGTTGAATTATGTATTTCCTTTGTTTTACCCGCAGCAATAACCGGTGTGCCTGGGGCAAGTACTTCACTTAACTCACTTAATTGAAACTGTAAGAACCCTACGTTACGTGGCACTTTTATTAGTACTAAATCAACCTCTTCAGGCAGCGCGGATAAGCTATCTAACTGTGTAAATTGTGCTGGTGATAGTTTATTTTCTTTTAAATTATAGGCTGCAGCTTGGTGGCTAATATAAGAATCGTTAACTGAACAAACCGTTAATTCACTAAAATAACAGGCCAGGGCACCAAACGCGTCGTTTAAAATGAGTAATGAGCGACAATCAGGGTGATGTTCGTTAACATAATTGATAAGGTACTCATCGGCCGAATCCCATGCTTGTAAACTGCGGTTTTTTTGATCCAAAGGGAAACGTTCAAGAGTAAATGTTTTATCGCCTAGCTGGGCTTGCGTCGTCATAATGGTTTGTTGATCAGAAATCTAATGTAGGTAAATTCTAACATGCAACGGCAAAACGCCAACCCCCAACAGTTACCAAACGGCTTTTCTTATCAAAGTAAGGCGCTTAGTGCGCAAAAAAGCCTCGATTTATTCTATTATTTACAAAAAAACCTTAACTGGCAGCAGCCTAATGTCACTGTGTATGGCAGAACTGGACCCATACCACGCTTGCAATGCTTTATGAGTGATTTAAATATTGAATATGGCTACTCACACAGTAAACAATTAGTAGAGCCGTGGGATGATGTACTTTTAGCGATGCGCAAACGTTTAGAGCGACATTTAAACAAGCCGCTTAATTCGCTATTAGTCAATTACTATCGTGATGGTAACGATACTATGGGCTGGCACAGTGATGATGAAATAGAACTCGGCCCAGAGCCTACCATAGTATGTATATCGCTCGGTGCTGAGCGCGCACTCAAGTTAAAACAAAAGGCCACGAATAAAGTCACCGACTTAAAATTACAAAGTGGCAGTTGCTTAGTGATGAGCGGGCATAGTCAGCGCGACTACCAGCACGCAATACCTAAACAAACAACCCTTGCGCACCCACGCATTAGCTTAACGTACCGATTTATTGAGCACATTAAACAAAAGCAATTTAGTTAGTTAAATTAACTTGTTATAGTAGCTGCACAAATTAGTGACTAAATATGGTGTTTTAATGTCAATGCAACAACAAATCCAAGACAAGCTTAGTAGTGCGATTGCCTGTAAGCATTTAAACGTAATTAACGAAAGCCATATGCACAGCGCCGGCACTGAGTCGCATTTTAAAGTGATTGTAGTGAGCGAAGAGTTTGCGGGTAAACGTTTACTGCAGCGTCACCGCCAAATTAACGAAGTACTAAAAGATGAATTAGCAAATCATATACACGCATTAGCTATTCATACTTACACGCCTGATGAATTTACAGAGCAAGGCGGCGAAGCGCCAGACTCACCTGATTGTTTAGGTGGCTCAAAGCTTCATTAATATAAATAGGGTATTTGATCGGTGTTTAACTGATCAGATCAGTGTTTTTAGTATTAGCCTTTAAACTAGCGCTAATTTTTATTGCAAAAGATATAGGATGATCAATGGTCATTAAGCCTAAAATTCGTGGATTTATTTGTACTAACGCACACCCTGTAGGCTGTGCAGAGCATGTTCAAGAACAAATTAACTATGTAAAACAACAAGGCAAATTAAAAGATGCGCCTAAAAATGTACTCGTAATTGGTGCATCTACTGGCTACGGTTTAGCGTCTCGTATTACGGCAGCTTTTGGTGGTGGTGCTAAAACATTGGGTATTTTCTTTGAGAAAGAAGGTACAGAGCGTAAAACGGGTTCTGCTGGTTGGTACAATACAGCAGCATTTCAAGACGCTGCAGATGAAGCTGGGCTTTGGTCAAAAAATATTAATGGCGATGCGTTTTCTAACGAAATTAAGCAAAAGGCAATTGAGACAATCAAAGCAGATTTAGGCAAAGTAGACTGTATTATTTACAGCTTAGCATCACCTCGTCGTACTGATCCCAATACAGGTGAAGTGTATTCATCAACACTTAAGCCAATTGGCAATGCCGTTACCACTAAAAACTTAAATACATCAAAGCGTGTAATTGACGAAGTAACAGTTGAAGCCGCAAGCCAAGATGACATCGACAACACCATTAAAGTGATGGGCGGTGAAGATTGGGAAATGTGGATTGATGCATTAAAAGAAGCCGATGTATTAGCCGATAACTTTAAAACCACTGCGTATACATATATAGGTAAAGAGTTAACGTGGCCAATCTACGGACACGCAACAATAGGTAAAGCAAAAGAAGATTTAGACCGTGCAACGGCTGCAATTAAAGAATCAACAAAGGATTTAAATGGTCAAGCCTATGTATCGTCTTTAAATGCGGTTGTCACTCAGGCAAGCTCTGCAATTCCTATTATGCCGCTATATATCTCTGCTTTATTTAAAGTAATGAAAGCCGATGGCACCTATGAGGGCACTATTGAGCAGATTCATGCTTTATTTAGCGAAAACTTATACGGTGAAAACCCACGCTTTGACGAGGGCGGTCACTTATTCCAAAACTACAAAGAGCTAGAAGACGATGTACAAGCGCGTGTGCAAGCTGTTTGGGATAAAGTAGATACGAGCTCAATTGATGAGCTAACTGATTACGTGGGCTATCATAACGAATTTTTACGTTTATTCGGTTTTGGCATTGACGCTGTTGACTATGAGCAAGATGTAGATGCAGTGAAGCCAATTGCAAACATGATTGACTAAATCATACTGTGTAATTATAAAAAAGTCGCTTATTGCGGCTTTTTTGCTTTTAGTGTTTTAAATATTTTGTGGCCCTTAGGTGCTTCGGCTACCACTTTGGTCTACCTTGATTTTTATTTAAAACACTTAACAAAACTAAATAAGCGTTTCTGTCGTATAATTTTCATAAATACACTCGCATAGTCGTCCATAATGATGTTAAAATCGGAGCAATATGTGAGGAGTTTTACTGCGTTGCTTGTTTGATATTCCTAGCAAGTTGTTCTTTTGTACCTTGATATATCTTGGATAACTCAAATGGCGACGTGGTTGATACGATTTTTCAGTTTCTTTCCGTTAATTAATGCAAGTGCGTATGATCAACATAAAAAAAGGTCTGGATTTACCCATAGAGGGCGCGCCTCAGCAAGTTATTCATGATGGTTCTGCCATCAAACGTGTAGCTGTGCTAGGTGAAGAGTTTATCGGTATGCGTCCAACCATGCATGTTCGTGTGGATGACCAAGTCAAAAAAGGCCAGGTACTTTTTGAAGACAAAAAGAACCCAGGCGTCCTATTTACTGCACCAGCTTCTGGTACAGTAAAAGAAATTAATCGTGGTGCTAAACGTGTGCTGCAATCTGTTGTTATTGAAGTAAACGGCAGTGAGCAAATCACCTTTGACTCTTTCAATGCAGATGAGCTTGCAAGCTTATCGCGTGAAAAAGCCAAAGAAGTACTTGTTCAGTCAGGTCAATGGACAGCACTTCGTGCTCGCCCATTTAGCAAAGTAGCTGCGTTGGATGCAAATCCTAGCTCTATCTTTGTAACCGCTATCGACACAAACCCTCTTGCTGCAGACCCTGCAGTAATTATTGCCGAAAATGCAGCTGCATTTGAAGCGGGTCTTGCTGTTGTTTCGCGTTTGACCGATGGAAAAGTATTTGTATGTAAGCAAGCTGGCAGTCAAGTTCCTAGCTCGTCTATCGCTCAAGTAGAAGTACATGAGTTCGGTGGCGTGCATCCAGCAGGCTTAGTTGGTACTCATATTCATCACCTTGACGCAGTATCTGCGAATAAACAAGTTTGGCATATTGGTTACCAAGACGTTATCGCCTATGGTCACTTATTCCTTACTGGTGAAATCAACACTGACCGTGTAATTTCACTTGCAGGCCCTCGCGTTAAAAATCCTCGTTTAGTGAAAACACAACTAGGTGCTTCATTAGATGATTTAGTGGCAGGCGAATTAGAAGACGGTGATAACCGTGTAATTTCTGGTTCTGTTTTATCTGGCGCTATTTCTTCAGGTCCTCATGCATTCTTGGGTCGCTACCACGTTCAGGTGTCAGTTTTACTTGAAGGTCGCGAAAAAGAGCTGTTTGGTTGGATTGCACCAGGTAGTAATAAATTCTCTGTAACGCGTACATTCCTTTCTCACCTTGCACCGAGTCGTTTATTTAAAATGACAACGTCTACAGGTGGTTCAAAACGTGCCATGGTTCCAATTGGTAGCTACGAGCGCGTAATGCCGTTAGATATTTTGCCAACACTATTATTACGTGACTTAATCGCACGTGATTTAGACAGTGCAATTTCATTAGGCGCGCTTGAACTTGATGAAGAAGATTTAGCGTTATGTACCTTCGTTTGTCCGGGCAAATACGAGTATGGTTCTATCCTACGCGATTGCTTAACAACGATCGAGAAGGAAGGCTAAGAGATGGGTTTAAAGAAATTTTTAGAAGACATTGAGCCGCATTTTGAACCAGGTGGTAAACATGAAAAATGGTACGCCCTGTATGAAGCAGCCGCGACTATTTTTTATACGCCAGGTTATGTAAATAAAGGCGCAACTCACGTTCGCGATAATATCGACCTAAAACGTATGATGATTTTAGTGTGGATGGCGACGTTCCCAGCTATGTTTTTTGGTATGTTCAACATCGGTCATCAGGCCGCAGGTGCTTTAGCACAAGGTTTTGAACTAGCAAACTCTTGGCAGGTTGGTGTGTTCCAGTTATTTGGTGGTGAATTAACTGCTGAGTCGGGCTGGGGCGCTAAAATGTTCTACGGAGCATGTTTCTTCTTACCAATATACGCCGTTACGTTTGCAGTAGGTGGTTTTTGGGAAGTACTATTTGCTTCTGTGCGTAAGCATGAAGTTAACGAAGGTTTCTTCGTAACCTCTGTATTATTTGCACTTATTTTGCCTGCGACAATTCCTTTGTGGCAAGTGGCGTTAGGTATTACGTTTGGTGTGGTTATTGCTAAAGAAATCTTTGGTGGTACAGGGCGTAACTTCTTAAATCCTGCATTAGCGGGCCGTGCGTTTTTATTCTTCGCATACCCTGCACAAATTTCAGGTGACACAGTATGGACTGCAGTAGACTCGTTCTCTGGTGCAACTATGCTAGGTCAAGCGTTTGTAGGCACTCTTGATTACAGCAACATGGAGCTATGGTGGAATGCGTTTTACGGTTTCATTCAAGGTTCTGTAGGTGAAACATCTACCCTTGCTGTGCTTATTGGTGGCTTATTCTTAATTTACGTTCGCATCGCTTCTTGGCGCATTGTACTAGGTGTATTCCTAGGTATGGTGGCAACTGCATTCTTATTAAATGCAATTGGCTCTGAGAGCAACCCTGTATTTGCAATGCCTTGGCATTGGCATTTAGTACTGGGTGGTTTTGCATTTGGTATGTTCTTTATGGCTACTGACCCTGTATCAGCTGCATTTACCGATAAAGGTAAGTTCGCATACGGCGCGCTTATTGGCTTTATGGTAGTTATGATCCGTGTAGTAAACCCTGCTTTCCCAGAAGGCATGATGCTAGCAATTTTATTTGCTAACTTATTTGCTCCACTGTTCGATCACTTTGTAGTGCAAGCTAATATCAAGCGGAGGTTGGCACGTAATGTCTAGTAATAACGAATCAATCGGCAAAACGTTAACGGTTGTTGTTGCACTATGTTTAGTGTGTGCAATTATTGTATCGTTTGCTTCTGTACAGCTTCGTCCTTTACAGCAAGCTAATAAAACTCAAGATATTCAACGTAATATCTTAGCAGCAGCTGATATTGAAATTGCAAGTTCTGTATCTGACACATTCGATGGAAAAATCGAAGCACGTGTTGTGGATATGGACACTGGCGAGTTTGTTGAAGGTGCTGATCCTAACTCATTTGATTTCGAAAAAACGAAATTCGATCAACAAAGAAGTTTTGCACTTAAAGCAGAAGGGATTAAGGACATCGCTGGTATTCAGCGTATGACTAAAAACTCACCTGTTTACATCTCTAAAAAAGAAGATGGCTCTACAGATGCAATCATTTTACCTATCCAAGGTTACGGCCTTTGGGGTGTTATGTACGGTTTCTTAGCGCTTGAAAGCGATGGCGAAACAGTTAAAAACATCAACTTCTACAAGCATAGCGAAACACCAGGCCTGGGTGGCGAAATTCAAAACCCACAATGGACAGCTAAATGGCAAGGTAAAGAGTTACCTATTAACATTATGAAAAGCGGTGCTAGCAACGAACATCAAATTGATGGTTTATCAGGTGCTACACTAACTTCTAATGGTGTTGATCACACAGTTGACTTTTGGACTGGTGAAAACGGCTTTGGTCCTTTCCTTGCGAAGGTACGTGAAGGAGCGTTGAAATAATGGCTGATACTAAAGAAATGAAATCGGTCCTATTTGGTCCGGTTTTAGCTAACAACCCAATCGCATTACAAGTACTTGGTATTTGTTCTGCTCTGGCGGTAACGTCTAGCTTAAAAAATGCCTTAATCATGTCAATTGCATTGACATTAGTAACGGCGTTTTCTAGCTTGTTCATTTCAAGCATTCGTAACCACATACCTTCATCAGTACGTATTATCGTACAGATGACGATCATTGCTTCACTAGTAATTGTTGTAGACCAAGTATTACAAGCATTCTCTTACGCTACGGCAAAAGAGCTTTCTGTATTCGTTGGCCTAATTATTACTAACTGTATTGTTATGGGTCGTGCTGAAGCGTACGCAATGAAGTCGCCACCACTTATGTCATTTTTAGATGGCATTGGTAATGGTCTAGGCTACTCAGTGGTATTACTTACTGTTGGTTTCATTCGTGAGCTATTTGGTAAGGGAACACTATTCGGTGTTGATATTATCCCATTAGTACAAGATGGTGGTTGGTATCAACCTATGGGTCTATTGATTTTACCACCGAGTGCATTCTTCATCATTGGTTTATTCATATGGGTACTTCGTACTTATAAGAAAGACCAAGTAGAAGCTAAAGCGTAAGGGGCAAGCAGTGGAACATTATATTAGTTTATTTGTAAAAGCGGTTTTTATTGAAAACTTAGCTTTAGCTTTCTTCCTAGGTATGTGTACTTTCTTAGCTGTATCTAAAAAAGTAACTACATCAATTGGCCTAGGTGTAGCCGTTATTGTTGTACTAGGTATCTCTGTACCAGTAAATAACTTGGTTTACCATGCCGTACTTGCACCAGGTGCATTAGAGTGGCTTGGTTACCCTGAAGCAGACCTTAGCTTTTTACGTTTCTTAACTTTCATTGGTGTTATTGCAGCACTAGTGCAAATTTTGGAAATGGCATTAGATAAGTTTTTCCCTGCACTTTACAACGCATTAGGTATCTTCTTACCACTAATCACAGTTAACTGTGCAATTTTTGGTGCGGTATCATTCATGGTTGAGCGTAACTATAACTTCGGTGAGTCTGTTGTTTATGGTGTTGGCGCTGGTGTTGGTTGGGCGCTTGCAATTACATTGCTTGCAGGTATCCGTGAGAAAATGAAATATTCAGACGTGCCAGATGGCCTACGTGGTTTAGGTATTACCTTCATCACTGTTGGTTTAATGGGTCTTGGCTTTATGTCATTCTCTGGTATTTCACTGTAAAGGTAGCGAGGATAAATCATGAGTTATGAGATTTTCTTAGGCGTTGGTGTTTTCATCGCTATCGTTGTACTACTAGTTTTAGTTATCATTGGTGCTAAATCTAAGTTAGTTGCAAGCGGTGACATCATCATCGGTATTAATGGCGATCCAGATAAAGCCATTAAAACATCAGCAGGTAGCAAGCTTTTAGGCGCGCTATCTGAATCAGGTATTTTCGTATCATCTGCATGTGGTGGCGGTGGCTCTTGTGGTCAGTGTCGTGTACACATTAAAGAAGGTGGTGGCGATATCTTACCAACAGAACTTGATCACATATCTAAAGGTGAAGCCCGTGAAGGCTGTCGTTTAGCGTGTCAGGTAAATGTTAAAAACGACATGGAAATTGAACTTGAAGAGTCAATTTTCGGTGTTAAAAAATGGGATTGTGAAGTTATCTCTAACGATAACAAAGCAACGTTCATTAAAGAGCTTAAGCTACAAATTCCAGATGGCGAATCAGTGCCTTTCCGCGCGGGTGGTTACATCCAAATCGAAGCGCCTGCTCACCATGTTAAATACGCAGATTTCGATATTCCTGAAGAGTATCGTGGCGACTGGAATCACTTTGGTTTCTTTGACCTGGAGTCAAAAGTAGACGACGAAACTATTCGTGCATACTCAATGGCTAACTACCCAGAAGAAGAAGGCATTATTATGCTTAACGTGCGTATTGCTACGCCGCCGCCAAGAAACCTAAGCCTACCATGTGGTAAAATGTCATCGTACATTTGGTCACTTAAAAAAGGCGACAAGGTTACTATCTCAGGTCCATTTGGTGAGTTCTTCGCTAAAGACACTGACGCTGAAATGGTATTCGTAGGTGGTGGTGCAGGTATGGCACCAATGCGTTCACATATCTTTGACCAACTTAAGCGTTTAAATTCTAAGCGTAAGATTAGTTTCTGGTATGGTGCACGTTCTGAGCGTGAAATGTTCTATGTTGAAGATTTCGACGGCTTAGCAGCTGAAAACGATAACTTTGTATGGCATACCGCATTGTCTGATCCACAACCAGAAGATAACTGGGAAGGTTACACAGGCTTTATCCATAACGTACTTTATGAAAACTACTTGAAAGATCATGAAGCGCCAGAAGATTGTGAGTTCTACATGTGTGGTCCTCCAATGATGAACGCGGCTGTTATCGGCATGCTTAAAGACCTAGGTGTAGAAGACGAAAACATCTTACTAGATGACTTCGGTGGCTAACACCCATATCAAAACAACTTAGTTTTGGTTAAAATACAGGCCTCGTCGCACTTTGTGCTACGGGGCTTTTTTATTTTATTTTACATGGGCTAATTTAATGAACAGAGTAAGCAGTTCTCAAGGCGTTATCAGTATTTTTTTATTAACTATAATGCTATTTATCTCTGGCTGTGGGGCTGATAAAACACCTCAGGAGGTATTTTTAGAAGGCAAAACGATGGGCACTACCTATCATATTAAATACTTTGCCGACGATGAAAACATTGATGCCACTAAGTTACAGCAGCAAATAGATGATGAGCTAAAAGCAGTGAATCAGTCTATGTCTACGTATATTCCAGACTCTGAAATTAACACCTTTAATAAACTACCCGCCAATCAGGTTATGCCAATTAGTGAAGATTTTAGGGCTGTGGTGAGTGAGTCGATTCGTTTAGGTAAGTCGACCAAAACGCTTGATGTAACGATGGGCCCATTAATAGATTTATGGGGCTTTGGACCTGATAAAAAACCAACTAAGCGCCCAAGTGATGAAGCACTTGCTGCAATGATTGAAAAAATTGGTGTAGATAAACTCAACCTTACTGAGCAGGGCCTTGCTAAAACAGTTGATGGTTTAGAGTTGTCGTTTTCGGCCACAGCGAAAGGGTATGGCATTGATAAAGTAGCGCAATTACTTGAAAGTCAAAATATTAGTAACTACATGGTAGAAATAGGTGGGGAGCTGCGCATTAGCGGTGAAAAGCCAAATAACCAAGACTGGAAAATCGCGATAGAGCAGCCAGATGCGCCACCAGGCGAGCGAAAAGTTCACCGTGTATTAACGCCCGGTACGAATGGCATTGCAACATCAGGTGACTACCGTATTTTTTATAAAATGGATGGCGAAACCTACACCCATTTAATAGACCCTGTAACAGGCATGCCAATCAAACATGACTTAGTGTCGGTTACTGTATTACACCCTAGTGCAATGACCGCAGATGGCTTAGCAACGGCATTAACGGTTATGGGAATGGATGATGCTAAAGCATATGCTGAAAAGCACGATTTACCAGTGTACTTAATGGCTAAATCAGACAAAGGCATTGTGACTTACGCGAGCACTGCATTTAAACCTTATTTGTAATATAATGGCGTTTAGCTAACACTTTATTAGTGCTAAACGCATATTTCACTCGATTTTTTGAGATAGACTTCTCTCGCATCTATGTGGGTTTTGGGTGTATAATTTAGCGGTCGCTCAACAATGTTTGAGCATAATTTATTGCTGATCAATAGGGGCTAAGCAATGTCACTTTTTCTTCTTACATTTGGTTTATTAATTTTAATCGTGATAGCTATGGCTGTTGGTATGATCGTGCAAAGAAAATCTATGGCAAGTAGTTGCGGTGGGTTAGGCTCGGTAGGTATTGATAAAGCCTGTGATTGTGACGATCCTTGTGATAAGCGTAAAAAGCGTATGGCTAAAGAGCAAGCCTGGAAAGAAAACCAAATTATTTAAGCAGTAGCTTAACGACAAAAAGCGCCTTATGGCGCTTTTTTTGTACCTGTATATTTAGTGCCCAGATTATGTTTTAAATAAACACAAGCTTAATGTATTAGACCAAGGTCTATAGTTTAGTTTTTTTCACCTATTAGGTTTATTTTTCTCGTTTGTCAAATTGGAGCTAACACTCTAAAGTTTAACCATAGACACGGAGCAAGGCTCTCGTCATAAGGTAGAGGCATGAAGTTAGCCTCGCTTAAAAGAATCTTTATATTGTGTGTGAAGATGTTGTCAGTGTGAAAGGCAACTCAAGGTCGGTGGTGACCGGTTTTGAGTTGTTTTTATTCCCTACAATTGCCACGCAGTGTAAACCAAAAATCTTTATATTGTGTGTGAAGATGTTGTCAGTGTGAAAGGCAACTCAAGGTCGGTGGTGACCGGTTTTGAGTTGTTTTTATCCTCTACAATTGCCACGCAGTGTAAACCAAAAATCTTTATATTGTGTGTGAAGATGTTGTCAGTGTGAAAGGCAACTCAAGGTTGGTGGTGACCGGTTTTGAGTTGTTTTTATTCCCTACAATTGCCACGCAGTGTAAACCAAGAATCTTTATATGTGTGTGAAGATGTTGTCAGTGTGAAAGGCGGCTCAAGTTCGGTGGTGACTGAATTTGGGCTGTTTTTGTTTGTGCGGCTTTATTTTTAACTTCATTAATCCCCCCTTATCTCTACTCCTCAAGCTTCCTAAATATAAAATATTTATAAACTAAGTCATTATTTTTATTATGTTATTTTTTATTAACAAAATAGCTGCGAAAGCTTAACGCAAAACTTTATATTTTTTGTTGAACCGAAAACTGTCTTTGTTATACTCAGCATCGAACTTTCAGTAAGTTTTGAAAGTTTATTTGATACGGATCAATTCTCACTAGGTAAATGTGTGCTAGCCGGGTTTGATTGTATTTAGCACCTCGTTTTAGGGCTTACAGCAGCAATGTTTTTTTAATTTTTCCATTGCGCGCTTTATTACTCTAATTTTGTTATTAGTCATTTAGTAGGTTAATGTCTTTGAACACACTTTCTTTGCATCATACAAATACGGCTTTTGCTTCTAGCAAACCGCAAACGTGTGAACGCTTGAATAAAGCGGGCAAGGGCGTGTGTGTCGCTATAACATTATTAGTGTTTAATACGGTAATGCTGCTAAGTGGTGCATTAGAGGATGCCTTTCAGCTTGAAGCGTTGTTTAGCAATGGCTCTATTGTTGAGCCTGTTTTGCTGCACATTACGCAATTTTTAGCTCATCCGATCATATCTAGTCAGTTACTCATTGGCCTTTGCTGGTTATTGTTCCATATTTTTCCGGCGCGTCGTGCTGGAATAATCCTTCGTAAAGCCGCTTTCGCTTTTCGCGAGGCAAAAGTACACCAACCTGTGTCCGCTGCACATGGTTGTCGTGCTCCACCTAGCTTTACAGGTTGTCTGTAAGGCTTCACTTGTTGCTGGTTTTAATTATTTTTTCTTGCTGTAAATAATTAAAGTTTGCATTAGCAATGTAGCCGCGTGTTTTAAACACGTCAGCCAACCAACACTCACCCAAGTTAACTTTTATTACGTTATATAAATGCGTTTAGAAGCTGGGTTTGTTGCTAGGTATTTTTTGCATCCACTTGCAGCGGGTTCAGTCCCCTTTATTTTTATAATTTAGTGCTAGTTAACTTGGGTTTTTATTGAAAAATCGTTGCTTAATTTTTATTCAAAGCAGCAAATTAAAACTCTAGGTTTGTAGGATACTCCCTTGTTAATTCGTAACCTTTGTAATATTGCTTTAGCTAGTACGGTGCTGGCGTTGTCAGGCTGTAAAGGCGGGATACTCGATCCAAAAGGCCAAATAGGTATTGATGAGAAAAACTTAATCATCATTGCTACTGTCCTTATGCTGCTCGTAGTAATCCCCGTTATTGTGATGACTTTGTATTTCGCATGGAAATACCGAGACACACAAGATCATGAAATTTATGCACCAAAATGGGCTCATTCAAATAAGATTGAAGCCGTTGTTTGGGCTGTTCCTATTGTTATCGTTATTATTTTAGGTGTTATTACCTGGCAGTCTACCCAAGACTTAGACCCCTATAAACCTATTGAAGGTAAAGGCGAGCACCTCACTGTAGAGGTGGTTTCATTAAACTGGAAGTGGCTATTTATTTACCCAGAGCAAGGTATTGCAACGGTAAATGAATTGGTATTTCCGGCTAATGTACCTGTTGAATACAAAATCACTTCACAAAGCACAATGAACTCATTTTTTATTCCTCAGCTAGGTAGTCAAATTTATTCTATGGCAGGCATGGAAACCAAGCTTCATTTAATCGCAAACGAGCCGGGTACATTTAAAGGCTTTTCTGCTAATTACAGTGGCGCAGGTTTTACCGGTATGAAGTTCAATGCCATTGCCACCCCAACACAAGCTGATTTTGACACGTGGGTAACAAGCGTTAAAGCCAATGCTAACAACCTCACTCATGCCAATTATGTTGAGCTTGCAAAAGCCAGTGAAAACAATCCTGTTGCCTATTATGGCAAGGTCGACGACGGCCTATTTCATACCATTGTGATGAAGTATATGCAGGCACATGGCGATATGAACAAAAAACATCAAGCGATGAGCGAACATGGGCAAATGAGCAAAAAGCACCATGAAATGAATAAACACGCAATGCCTTTATCTCACAGCCAGGGCGAGGAATAATAATGTCGTTTTTAGGTAAACTTTCACTCGACGCAATTCCGTTTCATGAGCCAATTATAATGGTTACCATGACGGTGATAGCGATTGCCGGGCTTATTATCGCCGGGCTTATTACTAAATATAAAAAGTGGGGCGTGCTTTGGCACGACTGGATCACCTCTGTTGATCATAAACGCTTAGGCGTAATGTACATCTTTTTAGCATTAATAATGCTGTTTCGTGGTTTTTCTGATGCCATTATGATGCGTGCGCAGTTAGCACTTGCTACCAGTGGTGCGCCAGGTTATTTACCTCCTGAGCATTACGACCAAATATTTACAGCGCACGGCGTTATCATGATCATATTTATGGCTATGCCATTTATGATTGGCCTAATGAACATTGTATTGCCACTGCAAATTGGTGCTCGCGATGTTGCTTTTCCATTTTTAAATAATTTAAGTTTTTGGTTTACAGCCAGCGGCGCCATTTTAATTAACTTGTCGCTTGTATTTGGTGAGTTTGCAAAAACAGGTTGGGTGGCGTATCCGCCGCTTTCGGAGCTGACCTTTAGCCCTGGGGTGGGGGTCGATTATTATATATGGGCCTTGCAAATATCCGGACTCGGTACGCTTTTAACGGCAGTAAACTTTTTAGTTACTGTGTTTAAAATGCGTGCCCCAGGTATGACCCTAATGAAAATGCCAATTTTTACATGGGCATGTACATGGGCAAATATCTTAATTGCAGCCTCTTTCCCTATTTTAACTGCTGTGCTGGGCATGCTAACGCTTGACCGTTACCTTGATTTTCATTTTTTTACCAATGCAGCGGGCGGCAACGCCATGATGTACATCAACCTGTTTTGGGCGTGGGGTCACCCTGAGGTTTATATTTTAGTACTGCCTGCGTTTGGCATTTTTTCTGAAATTATCTCAACCTTTGCCGGTAAACGTTTATTTGGTTACAAATCGATGGTGTATGCCAGCGGTGCAATCTCTATTTTAGGTTTTATTGTTTGGCTACACCACTTTTTCACCATGGGGTCGAGTGCAAACGTTAATGCGTTCTTTGGGGTAATGACCATGGTTATTGCCGTCCCTACTGGCGTTAAGTTATTCAACTGGTTGTTTACCATTTACCGCGGCCGTTTACGCATCAGCGTTCCGGTGCTTTGGACATTAGGCTTTATGGTTACCTTTACAGTAGGCGGTATGACCGGCGTACTATTGGCTATTCCGGGTGCCGATTACGTGTTGCATAACAGTTTATTCTTAATTGCGCATTTCCATAACACAATTATTGGTGGCGCTGTATTTGGCTACCTTGCAGGTTTTGTATTCTGGTTCCCTAAAGCAATGGGCTTTAAGCTTAGCGAAAAATGGGGTAAAGCGTCTTTTTGGTGTTGGATAGTTGGTTTCTTCGTGGCGTTCATGCCGTTGTATGTACTTGGTTTCTTAGGTATGACTCGTCGCTTAAACCACACTAATAACCCAGATTGGAACATATGGTTATACATTGCAGCAGGCGGTGCTGTCATTATTATGTTTGGTATTATTTTCCAAGCCGTGCAGTTATTCGTTAGCTTTAGAGACCGCGAAGCACTTGACGATACAACAGGCGATCCATGGAACGCACATACCCTTGAGTGGGCAACCAGCTCACCACCGCAAGTATACAACTTTGCCACTATTCCACACGTTGATGATATTGATGCCTGGACCGACATGAAAGAAAAAGGCCAAGCGTATAAAACAAAAGCAAGCTACAGCCCAATTCATATGCCTAAAAATACCTCAGCGGGTGTATTTATGGCAGCAAGTTTAACAGCATTTTGTTTTGCCATGATTTGGCACATCTGGTGGTTAGCCGCTGTAGGTTTTGTTGGCGCAATTGCCTTATTTATTAAGCGTTGTTACACCAGCGATGTTGATTACTATATACAACCTGATGAAATTGCACGTATTGAAGCTGCGTATAATTCTAGTGGAAATAAGGAGCTAAGCGCGTGAGTACACTATCTGCGAATGTAGAAACTGCCCATTTAGACTCAGTCTCGCACGATGATCATGCACATGAGCATCACGATACCTCTGGCGATACAATTTTTGGCTTTTGGTTATACCTAATGACCGATTGCCTATTGTTTGCCTCGTTTTTTGCCACTTACGCCGTGCTGTTTATGAACACAGCCGGTGGTGTATCAGGTAAAGACATTTTTGAACTCGACTTTGTCGCTGTAGAAACAGCGGCGCTACTCATTAGTAGTATTACCTTTGGCTTTGCCATGATTGCCGCACAAGGGCAAAAAAAGGCACTCACACTCACCTGGTTGTTTATCACCTTTTGTTTAGGCGCTGTGTTTATAGGCATGGAAATTTACGAATTTCATCACTTAATTGTGCACGGTAATGGTCCACAGCAAAGTGCCTTTTTAACCTCATTCTTCTCGTTAGTAGGCTTACATGGTTTACACGTAACAGCGGGTCTAATTTGGATGAGTATTATGATGATAGAAGTGGCTAAACGTGGTTTAGGTAAACCAACCGTAACGCGTTTAAGCTGCCTAAGCCTATTTTGGCACTTCTTAGACATTGTTTGGATTTGTGTATTTACCGTTGTTTATTTAATGGGAGCAATGTAATGAGCCACAGCGAAGCGCACGCGTTAAAGCAAATGCAAAACGAGCACCATGATGAGTCTCATGGCAGCGTTAAAACGTACTTAATAGGCTTTGTGCTATCAATAATTTTGACCGCCATACCGTTTTACATGGTAATGGAAGGCGACTTTTCAAAAGTAACAACGCTTTGGAGCATTGTGACTTTAGCGATTGTACAAATTTGGGTGCACTTAAAATACTTTTTACACCTTAATTTTACGACAGAAGATGGCCGTGCAAGTACCTTTTCATTTTTATTCAGCGCCCTAATTATCGTCATGGTTGTTGGGTTATCGGTTTGGATAATTTACGAATCTAACGCAATGATGATGTACTAGGAGTTAAAGATGTTTCGTCGTTATTTATCAGTGACTAAGCCGGGCATTATTATGGGTAACCTTATTAGCGTGGCAGGCGGTTTTTTACTTGCCTCGCGCGGAGATATAGACCCATGGTTAATGGTTGTTACGCTTATTGGCTTGTCACTTGTGGTTGCATCGGGCTGTGCTATCAACAATGTAATTGATAGAGACATAGATGTAGCCATGGCACGTACGCGTACGCGGGTGACAGTAACAGGCGAAATGTCGGCCTTTGCTGCACTGAGTCACGGTGTTTTGTTGGGGGTTGTAGGTTTTGGGTTACTCATTGCTTACACCACACAAGCCGCGGTATTTTTTGCAGCGTTTGGCTATGTCATTTATGTTGGGGTTTATAGCCTTTACATGAAACGCAACTCTGTTTATGGCACGTTTGTAGGCAGTCTTTCAGGCGCTGTGCCTCCTGTGGTAGGTTACTGCGCTGTAACAGGGCAGTTCGATATGGGCGCGTTAATATTATTGGTTATGTTTAGCTTGTGGCAAATGCCGCACTCATATGCCATTGCTATTTTTCGCTTTAAAGATTACCAAGCCGCAGGTATCCCCGTATTACCCGTAGCGCAAGGTATTGATAAAGCGAAGCGCCATATTGTACTTTATATTGCTGTGTACGCTTTAGTTGTCATGCTATTACCAATAAGTGGCTACACCGGCGCTGCCTTTATGGCCGTGGCGTGTATTACCAGCTTTTGGTGGTTACTTATGGCACTGCGTGGCTATCGCCGTAATATTAATTTAACGAGCTGGGCACGCCAAGTGTTTGCTTTTTCTATTATAAATATTACAGCACTCAGTATAGCCATGGCCGTTGACTACCACAGTGCAGCGCCACAACTGCTTACACTAATATAATTTTAAAACTTTACATTTCCAAAGTTAATCCAAAGGCTCGAAAGGGCCTTTTTTTATGCCTAAAATAGCTGGGCAATAGAGTGTTTATGAGCTTGCTTTAGGTTTTCTTTTATTTGGGCTCTAATTTCTGCTGATTTATTTTGGCTTAGCTTAAAGTTTCCACTCCAATGAGTGGGAGTAAACTCTATAAAACTTAATTGTTGGTACATTGCTTGGCGACTGCGTATAGGCATATCATTAATATTCCACATGGGCTTAAAGGTTTGCTCAAAATGGGTTGTTAGTTGATTCATTATTTTTTCTTTCTCAATGTCACTTTTAATAATCACTACCTTTGCAGTTATTTGCACCGATGCGTAAAGCCAGCTCGGCAGTGTTTTATTATTGCTATAAGAGGGAGATAGGTAACAATTGTCACCATTAAAAAGTAATTTTACAGAGTGTTTATCACAATGCGTCAGAGGGTTATTTTTTGCTACGTGAGCCATAAATATATTCTGTGAGGGCTCATATAATACAGGTACTTGGCATACAGTATTTAAGTCACTTTGCGAGTTGGGCATTAAAATACTCGCTAGCGGAAATTGCCTAACCAATGCCTTTAAGCGTTTTATATCATTTTCCTGAAAATGCATCGGTGGGTACATTAAAGCCTCTCTTCTAGTTGTGATTTTACATCCGGCCACTGCTCATCAACTATGCTAAATTTTGCTGTGTTTCTATAGCTACCATCACTAAGCTTTCTATCTTTATAAGCGAGCCCTTCAAAGTGAGCACCTAAACGAATAATTGCGTTACGTGATTTTTGATTTTTTTCATGGGTATTAAATGTAATTCTCACTAAATTAAGCTCATCAAACGCGTATTTAAGCAGTAAATATTTAGCGTGTGTATTTATGTAAGTTCGCTGCCAGTCATTGCTTATAAAAGTGTGGCCAATTTCAGCACTCAAATTGAATTTATCCAATTTAAATAATCGTGTTGTACCCACTACCTGCTGAGTATCTTTGTCGATAATGGCAAACACAATTTGTTCGTTTTTATTAAATTGCGCCTGGGTTAAAAACCACTCCTTTAAAATATCATGACTTTTAGTGTAGTTAATAAGTACCCATTGCCACACAATAGGGTGCTGGCCCGCTTTATATAACCCATTTAAGTGTTTATGGCTTAATGGCTCAAGAATAACCTTGTTTGTTTTGTGCGTTTGCAGAGTAAACATTGCTGGCTCCATTTTTTGCTATTAAAGAGCAATAAATGTACGCTTATTTGGCATAGTAAAAACAACCAGAATATAACTTTTACCTATACCAGATTAAAGGGAATATATGCAGCCGCTAAGTATTGAATTTAATGAGCAACGCAAAGCAAAATATTTGCAATTAGCGCAAGCACTTCGCAGTGCAATTATTAAAGGCGACATAGCGGTGGGCACAAAGCTCAGCTCAGCCAGAGAAATGGCAAAAATTTATCAGTTAAACCGCCATACAATAATGAATGCTTTACAGTTATTGGTAGCTGAAGGGTGGTTGGAATCTAATGAGCGCAGCGGGTATAACGTAACACAAACCTTACCAATTCAAAGCAGTGTTAACACAAAGCAAGTACCTGTTGTTGACCCTAAACCTTACAAATTTACCAAAAAGTTAGCAGAGCCCGCGCCTGCTATGAATTTAAATGAATTTAAATATAACTTTGCAGGTGGACTCCCTGATCTTAATTGCTTCCCATATAAAGAATTTAAACGTTCTTTAAGTTATGTATTTAATCATGTAGATACCAGTAAGTTTCATTATGGCGATATAAACGGGGCGAGCGAGTTAAAGCACCAAGTAAGTAGTCATTTATACAAAGCACGTAATCTTAAAGTTAATGACTTACTGATATGTAACGGCTCTCAGGAGGCATTATTTTTAATCTCAAAAGCTTTTATAAGTAAAGGTGACTTTGTTGCGGTTGAGACGTTAGGGTATCCACCAGCGCGTAAAGCTTTTGCGGCATGTGGCGCACAAATAGTAGATATAAAACAAGATGAATTTGGCTTATGTATTGATGATTTGAAAACACAATTTAGTCGCTTCTCAATTAAAATGTTGTACTTAACACCGCTGCATCAGTACCCGACAACTGTTACTTTATCGCCTACACGGCGTATGCAAATTTATCAGTTATGTTACCAACATGGGGTAATGATTATAGAGGATGACTATGACCATGAGTTTCACTATCAATGCCACCCGTTACAACCTATGGCAGCAGATGACCCAGCAGGTATAGTGATTTATCTCTCTACGTTTTCTAAAATTATGTTTTCGGCAGCCCGTATAGGCTACATATGTGCTGCACCTGCAGTACTTGAGCAATTAAGTGCATGGAAGCAACTCATGAATCATAAAAACGATGTGGTAATGCAATTAGCGGTAGCACACTTTATGAAAGAAGGCGCATTTGAGCGTCATTTAAAACGTATGACAAAGCTTTATAAACAGCGATATGAAGCAATGGATAACTCATTAAGAGCACTGCAGGCTAAAGGATTACCTCTTGAGTTTAAAAAGCCCGATGGTGGGATGGCAATGTGGATTAACTTAAACATAGATACGGCTAATATTAAAAAGTACCTACACAAACACAGTATTTATTTGCAAACAGAAGCAGAGTTTTATTTTTGCGATTCTTATAGAAGCTTAAAACCTAAACACTTTAGTTACTTGCGCCTAGGATTTGCGGGGCAGTCGGAGGAAGCCATGCAAAAGGGATTAGATATCATTGCTGAGTATGCTTATTAAGCTATTTTTTTAAACTTTCTGCTTCGTAAAACAAAGGTTTTAGGGTGCCGCAGTTTATAAATTTATACGTTAACTCATTCTGGCCAGGAAGGAGAGTTGAGGTTCTAAATTTTTGCATACAGGCATTTACCAAATCCACAAAAATTAGGTGGTTAAAACTAGGTGCTTGGCTAATTTTATGAATATAAATACGCTCAGTGCCGCCTAGGTCTATCATGTCGTATTCTTGCCAGGGGCTGGCTTTAGCTAAATCTTTTAACTGGCGAGAATACAGCTGTTTATTCATTTCTATTGTTCGGTTTGTGTAAATTAGGCTACCTGCATTTTTGTAATTGCCTTCGTACACATTGGCGATAATGGTTATTGCTTCACCGCGCATTAAGCGTTGAATATTAAACGGTTTAGGCTTTAGGGTTATTAGCTCTGCGTTGCGAACAACATCTAAAAAAGCAACATCAGGGTTTTTAATCCTATACACTACTTGTATATCGTACGGTAATTTATAACTGGGTAAATTAAACGCATAAATTCCTGAACCTTTATTTACCAGTGCTATTGCATGCTCAGCATTGTATTTGGGGTTGAGTGGTGGCAATTCTGCTGCCTCTTCCTCAGCAAAAGCGTATCCGCTTATAGTAATGATCAACAAAGTAAGAAGTAAACGCATAATAATCTCAATTAATTTATGAGCTTAAAGTGTAGTATAAAGTGCGCTAAGCTGGTGATTTATTGTTAGGGCAAGTAAGTTTATTTATTAAGATGTATTTATGCACTTAGTTGTTCACTTCGTGTAATAAAGTCCTAGCATATACGTGTAAGTTTTCGTCTTCAGGGTTTGAAGTGTTGGTTAAATAAATTACACGCCCAGCTTTATTAATAAATAAGGTAGTGGGTGTGCCTCTGATTCCTAATTGTTTTGCTATGGCATCGGCTTTAATAGCTGTTTTAAATGTATAGCCTCTATCAATTATTGCTATGGCGGGGCTGGCATCGTCGTCTTCTTTAAAGCTTACCGCAATGACCTTTAAGCCTTTGTGTTTTATTTTTTCAAGTGCTGGTTGCAGCTTTTTACAATATGGACACCACGTAGCCCAAAAATGTAAAACGTAAGGTTGGCCTAATAAATCGTGCGTTTGAACGGTTGAACCATCAGCCATGTTTAACGTTATTGCAGGCAATAGTGGTAATGAGTCATCATCAGCGAGTTGCTGTGCAGAGCTTATAAAGCTTAATAAAATCAGTGTAATGGCAGTAATTAGTTTTCTCATGGTTCGTTCTTATTATTTTTTTAATATTAATAAGAACGTGAATTAAGTTATTTCATTTCATTAAAAACCAGCGGCCTGCTCAATTACGATTGCATGGCGCTTTGCTAAACGCGTATGGTTTCTGTCGTAACCGCCGCCAATAACACTGGCAATAGCGGTGTTATGCTCAAGGCAGCGCTTAAACACTAAATGGTCACGCTGTTTAATGCCGTCCCAGCTTATATCTAGTTTACCTAAGCCATCGTCTTGCCAAATATCTACACCGGCATCGTATAGGACTAAATCGGGGTTGAGTTCTTTTAATAAAAACTGCAGGGTGTCATCCACAATGCCTAAGTATTCTGCGTCTTGCATATTATTAGCAAGGCCGATGTCTAAATCGCTGGGGGATTTTCTAAACGGGAAGTTTTTTTCGCAGTGTATAGAGCAGGTATACGCATACGGCTGATGCGCAAGCATTGCAGCTGTGCCATCGCCTTGGTGTACGTCTAAATCAAAAATGAGCACGTTGGTCACTTCATTGCTTTGTATTAATGTTTGCGCGGTAAAGGCTAAGTCGTTCACCATGCAAAAACCTGAGCCAAAATCAGTGTGTGCATGGTGTGTACCGCCAGCTAAATGACAGGCTAAGCCATGCTTTAATGCTAAGCGTGCAGTTTGCAGCGTGCCTTGGGGAGCGGTGAATGTACGATTCATTAATGGTTGCGACCAAGGTAGGCCAATGCGGCGCATGGCTTTTTCGTCTAGGCGGTTATGCCATAAATCGTGAATGTAGTTTTCACAGTGTACTAGTTCAAGTGGTTCGGGGCTGCCTAAAATAGGTGCAACTAAATTATCACCCGCAATGCCTAAACCTTTAACCTGCTCATACAAATGAGCAAATTTGCTCATTACAAATCGGTGCTTAGGGTCAAAGCTAAACGAGTAATTACTGTGATAGACCAAAGGTAAATGAGGGTTTAGGCGCATAACTGTATCAATAATAAAGTTTGCGCTATGGTAATAAACTTAACTAAAGCAGTCTATTGTGGGTCTTCAATTAATGAAGTAAGTTCTCGGTGAAGTAGTTTGTCATCAGCTAAATTAAGCTCTACCAATCGTTTTAAATAGGTAATACTGTTTATATCAATATGGTGGCATTTAAGGCCAACGTGCTTTTGCTCAATATGGCAAATAAGAACGTCCATTCTTATTTCTATATCGCTTTGTGGCAAAGTAAAGCGTAGTGTTGCGTCGCTGTCTTTTTTACCATTAAAAGCGTCACATTTTGTGATCAGCGCTCCGTGTAACGATACATCAAGCAACTTACATGGGTAAGTGCTCCCTGCAAATTCTAGCTGTGCAGAAGTTGAAAAAAGAATGCGCGAGAACTGACGACGATTTTCCATAAAACGAGTGCCTTTTTTGTAATATTTTAAACAAGCATAGCGGGAAATAGCGCATAGCGATAAAAAAAGGCATAAAAAAGCCCCGCATAAATGCAGGGCTTGTTGTATCAGTTAACACTTAACCAATTTTTTTGTACTTAATACGCTTAGGTTGCGCAGCTTCTGCACCTAAGGTCTTTTTAAGCCACTCTTCGTATTCAGTGTAGTTACCATCGAAAAAGTTAATTTGGCCTTCGTCGCGGTAATCTAAAATGTGTGTTGCAATACGGTCAAGGAACCAACGGTCATGCGATATACACATTACACAGCCTGGGAACTCTAAAATAGCGTTTTCAAGCGCGCGTAGTGTTTCAACATCAAGGTCATTGGTTGGCTCATCCAGTAGTACCACGTTACCGCCCGCTTTTAAAAGCTTAGCAAGGTGTAAACGGTTACGCTCACCACCCGATAAGTCTTTTACAAACTTTTGCTGGTCGTTACCTTTAAAGTTAAAGCGGCTAACGTATGCACGGCTTGGGAACTCAAAGTTACCAATTTTTAGCACATCTTGCCCGTCAGATATTTCTTGGAAAACAGTTTTGCTTTCGTCCATATTGCCACGGAACTGATCAACTGTTGCAAGCTCTACAGTTTCACCTACGCTGATGCTGCCGCTATCTGGCTGCTCTTCACCACTTAGCATTTTAAATAGGGTTGATTTACCCGCACCATTGGCACCAATAATGCCTACAATCGCGCCTTTTGGCATACTAAAGCTTAAATCGTCGATTAATACGCGATCGCCAAAGCTCTTACGTAAGTTATTCACTTCAAGCACTTGGTCGCCTAAACGCGGGCCTGGTGGAATAAATAGCTCGTTAGTTTCGTTACGCTTTTGGTAATCAGACTGCTGTAGCTCGCTAAACTGCGCCATACGTGCTTTAGACTTAGCTTGGCGGCCTTTAGGGTTTGAACGCACCCATTCAAGCTCTTGTGCAATTGATTTTTGACGTGCTTTTTCTGATTTTTGCTCTTGTTGTAAGCGCGCATCTTTTTGCTCAAGCCAAGAAGAGTAGTTACCTTCCCACGGAATACCTTCACCACGGTCAAGCTCTAATATCCAGCCAGCTACATTATCAAGGAAGTAACGGTCATGGGTTACTGCCACAACAGTGCCTTCGTAATCATGTAAGAAGCGCTCAAGCCATGCAACCGACTCAGCATCTAAGTGGTTAGTAGGCTCATCGAGAATAAGCATATCTGGCTTTTCAAGTAATAAACGACAAATAGCAACACGGCGGCGCTCACCGCCTGAAAGGTGCTCAATTTTAGCATCCCATTCTGGTAGACGCAGTGCATCAGCAGCGCGCTCTAAAACGTTATCGATGTTGTGGCCATCGTGCGCTTGAATAATCGCTTCAAGCTCGCCTTGCTCTTTTGCTAGGGCGTCAAAGTCAGCGCCGTCCATTGCGTACTCGTTGTACACTTCGTCAAGGCGGTTTAGGGCGTGTTTTACTTCACCTACAGCTTCTTCAACTATTTCGCGTACTGTTTTGCTTTCATCCAGTACTGGCTCTTGCGGTAAGTAACCAATTTTAGTGCCCGGTTGAGGGCGTGCCTCACCTTCAAAGTCTTGGTCAACACCGGCCATAATGCGAAGTAATGTAGATTTACCAGCACCGTTTAAACCTAGCACACCAATTTTAGCGCCAGGGAAAAAGTGCAGCGAAATATCTTTTAAAATTGTGCGCTTAGGTGGCACAACTTTAGATACTCGACTCATCGAGAAAATAAACTTATCAGGTAAAACCATGGAGGAAAGCCTTCAAATAATAATAAAAATTTCAATGTTGTATTGTAGTGGCTCACGGGTGAAACAGTCAACGAATGGCGGGTTTTAAAGCGCTAATGGCTGCAGGTTGATAAAGTATAAAATCATGAATAAATTTCATTTAGACATCTATACATCTAGAGGTTGATATTTTTGGCATTCTGTTCATAATGAGAGCGTATAAATTCTCGGTTTTTATGAGTAGGAGTAAAATATGCCAATCACAGTAAAAGACGAGCTACCGGCTATTGCCCGTTTGCGTGAAGAAAACGTGTTTGTAATGCCAAAAAGCCGTGCAAAAACGCAAGAAATTCGCCCAATGCGTTTGGCTATTTTAAATTTAATGCCTAATAAAGTAGAAACCGAAGTACAGTTTATTCGTTTGCTTGCTAATTCTCCTTTGCAAGTAAATGTAGAGCTATTACGCCTAGATACGCACCGCAGCAGTAGCAATTCAGAAGAGCACCTAGATACTTTTTACCGTTATTTTTCAGAAGTAAAAGACAATAACTACGATGCATTGATCGTTACCGGCGCACCACTCGCTCACCTTGAATACGACGATGTAGCCTACTGGGATGAGCTAAAAGTGATTATTGACTGGGCAGAGCAGCACGTTACATCTACGCTGTTTTCGTGCTGGGCGGCGCATGCAGCGTTGTATCACCGTTACAATTTAAAGCGTGATTTAAAAGAAGATAAACTCTGTGGCGTGTTTACCCACCAGTGTTACTTTGACCATGGTGCGCTTACGCGTGGATTCGACGATACCTTTTTAGTGCCGCACTCACGTTATGGCCACATAGATATAAATAAAATTAATGCCTGCGACGATATAGTCGTGCTGGCAGGCTCTGAAAAAGTAGGCGCTTACTTAATGAAAAATAAGTCGGGCAGCCAAGTGTTTATAACCGGCCACCCAGAATACGATGCCGACACACTAAAAGCAGAGTACGAGCGCGATTTACAAAAAAGCCCTAATGCGCCAAAACCCGAAAACTATTTTCCAGATAACGATGCAAGTAAAAAGCCCTCAAAAACGTGGCAAAGCCATGCCTTTTTGCTGTTTTCGAACTGGTTAAACTACTACGTGTACCAAACTACACCTTATGATATTAATTTAGTTAGCCAAGATGTGAGGACTAACAACTATGCCGAATAACGTGCCAAACAAAAATAAGCAAAGTGAATTAAGCGCTGCGCTAAAACAGCGTATTTTAATTTTAGATGGTGCAATGGGTACCATGATCCAAACTCACAAGCTTGAAGAAGAAGACTACCGAGGCGAGCGTTTTAAAGACTGGCACGTACTAATTAAAGGCAATAACGATTTATTAAGCCTTACAAAACCCGAGCTAATAACCGATATACACCGTAGCTTTTTAGCCGCCGGTGCAGATATTATTGAAACCAATACCTTTAACTCAACCACCATTTCGATGGAAGATTACGACATGGCCAGCATAAGTCGTGAGGTAAACCTAGAGTCGGCCAAGCTTGCGCGCGCTATATGTGACGAGTTCACAGCCCAAAACCCAAAAAAAACACGCTATGTAGCCGGTGTGTTAGGGCCAACCTCTAAAACCTGCTCTATCTCGCCAGATGTAAACGACCCAGGCTATCGTAATATTACCTTTGATAAGCTGGTTAATGCGTATGTTGAGTCTACTCTTGCATTAATGGAAGGCGGCGCTGATTTAATACTTATCGAAACCATATTCGACACCCTCAATGCTAAAGCAGCCTCATTCGCAGTAGAAGAAGCGTTTGAGCAAGCCGGGCGCACATTACCAGTGATGATCTCGGGCACCATTACCGATGCCTCAGGCCGTACGCTTTCAGGGCAAACAACCGAGGCATTTTATAACTCTATTCGCCATATTAAGCCTATTTCAATTGGCCTTAACTGCGCCCTAGGGCCAGATTTACTTCGCCAATACGTAGAAGAGCTTTCGCGCGTATGCGAAACCTTTACCTCAGTGCACCCAAATGCGGGTTTACCAAATGAGTTTGGTGAGTATGACCTAGAAGCAGAGGACATGGCCGCCGAGATTATCGATTGGGGTAAATCGGGCTTTATAAATATTGTGGGTGGGTGCTGTGGCACCACGCCTGCGCATATTCGCGCCTTTGCTAAAGGGCTTGAAGGCGTTAAACCTCGCCCTTTACCAGAGCTTGATGTTCGCATGCGTTTATCAGGCCTTGAAGCCTGTAACTTAAATTAAGGAGCCGACAATGACTCAACAAATTGCAGTATTTACCAATGTCGGCGAGCGTACTAACGTAACCGGTTCAGCCATGTTTAAACGCTTGATCATGGAAGAAGATTACGAGACAGCGCTTAACGTTGCTCGCGAACAAGTAGAAAACGGCGCCCAAATTATTGATATAAACATGGACGAAGCCATGTTGGACTCAAAAGCAGCCATGGTTAAGTTTTTAAACTTAATTGCCTCAGAGCCCGATATATCTAAAGTGCCTATTATGGTCGACTCCTCTAAATGGGATGTAATAGAGGCAGGCCTTAAATGTATTCAAGGCAAAGCTATTGTTAACTCAATATCGCTTAAAGAGGGTGAAGAGCCGTTTAAACGCCAAGCTAAAATTATTAAACGATTTGGCGCAGCCGCTGTTGTTATGGCGTTTGATACCGAAGGCCAAGCCGACACCGCAGATAGAAAGTACGAAATATGTGAGCGCAGCTACAAAATATTAGTCGATGAAATAGGTTTTCCGCCGGAGGATATTATATTCGACCCTAATATATTTGCTGTAGCCACCGGTATAGAAGAGCACGACAACTATGCCGTAGAATTTATTGAAGGCACACGCCGCATTAAGCAAAACTTACCTCACTGTAAAGTGTCGGGTGGGGTGTCAAATGTATCGTTCTCATTCAGAGGTAATAACCCCGTACGTGAAGCCATTCACTCGGTGTTTTTATACCACGCGATAAAAGCGGGTATGGATATGGGCATTGTAAACGCAGGGCAGCTTGCGGTTTACGACGACATCCCCGAGGAACTTCGTAAAGCCGTAGAAGATGTAATCCTTAATACCGACCCCGGTGCAGGTGAGCGACTTGTAGAAATAGCCCCTAAGTTTTCGGGTATGGCACAGGCCGAACGCGTAGAAGATTTAGAATGGCGCACATGGCCTGTTGAAAAACGCCTAGAGCACGCCCTTGTCAAAGGCATTACCACCTTTATAGATGAAGACACAGAAGAGTGCCGCGCAGCTGCCGATAAGCCTATTCACGTGATTGAAGGGCCACTCATGGATGGCATGAACGTGGTAGGGGATTTATTTGGTGCAGGTAAAATGTTTTTACCGCAGGTTGTTAAATCTGCCCGTGTAATGAAGCGCGCAGTGGCCTACTTAGACCCATTCATAGAAGCTGAAAAAGAAGAAGGCGCCACTAACGGTAAAGTCGTTATGGCCACCGTAAAAGGCGACGTGCACGACATTGGTAAAAACATTGTGGGCGTAGTACTGCAATGTAATAATTACGAAGTAATCGATTTAGGCGTAATGGTACCTGCCGAAAAAATATTGCAAACCGCGATTGACGAAAAAGCCGACATAATCGGCCTTTCGGGTTTAATTACCCCATCGCTTGATGAAATGGTACACGTAGCCAAAGAAATGACTCGTCGAGGCTTTGAGTTACCACTTATGATTGGCGGCGCTACGACCTCTAAAGCGCATACTGCAGTAAAAATAGAGCCACAGTACGACAAAGGCGTAGTGTACGTAAATAACGCCAGCCGGGCAGTGGGCGTAGTATCCAGCTTGTTATCAAACGATCTAAAACCCGCCTTTTTAGAAAAAACTAAAGCCGAGTACGAAAAAGTACGCGAGCAGCAAGCACGTAAAAAACCACGTTCTAAACCGGTTACCATACAGCGTGCCCGCGATAACGCCGCCAAGCTTGATTGGGATAATTACACGCCACCTGTGCCTAAAAAACTGGGGGTGACTGAGTTTAAAAATGTATCAATTGCCACGTTGCGTAAATACATAGATTGGACCCCGTACTTTATGACGTGGTCAATCGCTGGCAAATACCCGCGCATAATGGACGATGAAGTCGTTGGCGAGCAAGCACGTGGCTTATTTAAAGATGCTAACGACATGCTCGACGACCTTGAAAAGTCAGGTGCTTTGCAACCTTTAGGTGTTATTGGTTTATTCCCTGCAAACCGCGTGGGCGATGACATAGAAATTTACACCGACGAAACTCGCAAAGAGCTGTTAACCACCTCATGCCATTTACGTCAACAAACCGAAAAAACCGACTTTGCTAACTATTGTTTGGCCGACTACATTGCGCCAAAAGGCACACCTGATTACTTTGGTGCGTTTGCCGTAACGGGCGGTTTAGAAGAAGACGACTTAGCCGATGCGTTCGACGCCAAGCAAGACGACTACAATAAAATAATGGTAAAAGCGGTTGCCGACAGGCTCGCAGAAGCCTTTGCAGAATACCTGCACGAACAAGTACGCAAAGAGTATTGGGGTTACGCAGCCGATGAAAACTTAACTAACGATGAGCTAATCCGCGAAAACTACCAAGGTATTCGCCCAGCGCCAGGTTACCCAGCGTGCCCAGAACACACCGAGAAAAAGAAAATTTGGCAGCTGCTCGATACCGAAAAACGCATTGGCATGCAGCTAACTAGCTCCTACGCCATGTGGCCAGGGGCTGCTGTTTCGGGCTGGTATTTCTCACACCCAGAGGCAAAATACTACGCCGTAGCAGCTATTCAAAAGGATCAGGTAGAAGACTACGCCAAGCGAACTAATATGACGCTCGAAGAGGCAGAACGTTGGCTATCGCCTAATTTGGGGTATGAGCCAGAGTAAGAGCGAAGTGGTTGAATAGCGAAGCGGTCAGTTTTTAGCTGTCAGCTATCAGTAAAACAAAACGAGCCAAATTGGCTCGTTTTTTTGTAAGGGGTACTTAAAGTAGTAATAAAAGTCTGTTGGACTTTGCTGTAGTAGAGCAGTTAACATAATTAGATAGTTAAAAGGACTTTTCAATTTATGAATAAACAAATACCAGCACCTCTTATATCAATTCTAGCCGACGCAATCTCTTCTCTGGAGACTCATGTTACGATGGATTCTCTTTTTTTATATTCTAATGCTCCAGGCGAACCTCCTGAAGGTTCTAAATCTTCTAAAGCACAGACGTGGCTAAGAAGAATAAATAATGAAGCCGATAACCCGCTATCAATAGTCGCTAAATTAATTGAAAACTACATGGAGAACCCTGAATTTCAAAATGAATTTAGTGAGATAATGTTTCAAAAGGTTGAGAATACGGCCTATAAATATGTACAAAAGATAAAACAATGCCTCTCTAGTTATAACTTAGAATATAGAATAGGTGGTTTCATTCTGGAAGGTGCAAATGCTCCTTCTCAATCGCTATCAGCGTTAATAAAAAATAGAGATTTACCTGCAATTAATGCTGAGTTCGATCGCGCAATGGATAATATAACAAGTGATCCTCGAGAAGCAGTACTAGCAGCATGCAATATATTAGAAGCTATTTGTAAAACGTTTATAGAAGATGAAGGTTTAACTATGCCTGCTAAAAAAGATTTACAAGGTGTTTGGAAAGTAATTAAGGACGAGCTGGGTTTTGATATTGGCCTTATCCAAGATAAAGATTTAATACAAATATTAAGTGGGCTTTTCTCAACAGTCAGTGGCATTGGTGCACTGCGCACACATGCTAGTGCTGCGCATGCCGAAGGCCGGACTAGATATAATATTAAGCCTAGACACGCCAGGCTTGCTGTTCACTCTGCTCACACGGCTAGTATTTTTATAATTGAAAGTTGGGATGAGAAAAAGCTTAAATCTAATGTAAAACCCAATTTTTCATCATGACTTTATCGGCTAGTCTTTTGGTAATTTTTAGCTTTGAAAGGCAAAATCACAAAAAGGATATTTAATGTCTGAACCTCAGAACAACTCTGTTAACTTACGAAAAGAAATTCAAGATGGTTATATTTCTTTAGGCACAAAAAAATTAATAAAAGAGGTGCTCAAAGAGCTTAATATTTATCACCCAAATTCATGGGACAAAAAGTTTTGTGAAGATATGTTATCAAATACAAAGCAATTATCTAATAAGCAAAGAGATCAACTTCTTAGGATACTGGATGATATTTTGATGAAAACTGAGCACCCAAGTTTTACGCCAAAGTTTGAGCTTTGATTAAGGATCATAAATGAAGTTTATAAATTACGTAGCGGTTTTCCTATCCTTACTTCTCACATCGAACACATTTGCGCTTGAGCAAAAGTATCATGAGAGTGTTTTACCTGTTATTGCTGCTTTTAAAACGCAGGATAAAACTGAGATTGCTGCGCATATTCGCTACCCTCTAAAAAGGCAATACCCATTGCCTGACATTAAAAATGAAGCTGAGTTTATTAACCGCTTTGATGAAGTGTTTGACGATGAACTTGTTGCCGTTATTGGCAGCTCTAATATTAATACCGATTGGGATAGCGTAGGTTGGCGAGGCATTATGCTAAATAGCGGCGTGATGTGGATTGATACTGACGGTAAAATTATCGGTATAAATAGCCACACAGCTAAAGAGCAGGCATTTGCTAAACGCTTAATTGAACAAGACAAGCAATCACTTCATTCAAGTATTAATACGTTTGAAGAGCCAATACTTGATTGGAAAACGGCTAGCTACCATATTCGCGTTGATGATTTAGGTGATAGAAATTACCGTTATGTAGCGTGGGGTATTGATAAAAAGCCAAGCGATAAGCCCGATATGGTTTTATTAAACGGTGATATTACCTTTGAAGGCACTGGCGGTAATCATCATTATACGTTTAAAAACGGACGCTATAGTTACATACTACACGTTACTATCATTGGCTGCGATACATCGCCACCTGGTTGGCTTGAAGTTTATAAAGATGATGAGCAGTTATTAAAAGAGCGAGTTATAAGCGCTAAGTAGAGTCAACAAACCCTTCTTATGTATACCCAATAAGCGGTCACTTAATAACGGCTATTAATTAGCAGTTCGCCGATAAAAATTTCAATAAAATTGATCTAAGTGGTAGGCTAAAAATGTAGCAAGTATTCAAACCGTTCTGGCGCAACAAGGCATTCCTTTAAAGCGCTTTGCCAAGGAGTTAAATATGATCACGCTTACCGTTAATGGTAATAAACATGAGTTTACAGGCGATCCGTCAACGCCGGTGCTTTGGTATCTTCGAGATGAATTAAATTTAACCGGGCCTAAATTTGGCTGTGGTATGGCGCAATGTGGTGCCTGCACCATACATATTGATGGCGTAGCGCAGCGCTCGTGCATATTACCGGTTTCGGCTGTAGCAGGGCGCAATATTACCTCTATTGAAGGGCTAAGTGAGCAGGGCGACCACCCCGTGCAAAAAGCCTGGGTTGAGCATAAAGTGCCGCAGTGTGGGTTTTGTCAGTGCGGACAAATCATGCAGGCGGCAAGCTTATTAGCCGCTAACCCTAATCCAACTGATGACGAAATAGTGAATAATATGTCGGGCAATATTTGCCGTTGTGGCACGTATCCGCGTATTCATAAAGCGATTAAGTCGGCAGCTAAAACCATGGCGGGCGTTGAATATTTTGACCCAAATGAACAAGGGGAAGAAGTATGAAAAACAACAATACGTACTTTGACCTAAACCGCCGTCAATTTTTAAAAACCAGCGCAATAGGCGCATTAGTATTAGGTACTTATTTTGTGGGTAGTGCGCCAAGAGCGTTTGCTGGCGTGTTAGAGCAACCCTCTGAGCAAGCAAAGCGCGCTAACTTATTTATAGCTCTGCGCCCCGATGGCATGGTTGAAATAACCTGCCACCGCTCTGAAATGGGCCAACAAATTCGTACCGCCATTGCCCAAATTGTGGCAGACGAAATGGAAGCGGCGTGGGACAAAGTAGTGGTTATTCAAGGTAAGGGCGACCCTAAATACGGGGATCAAAATACCGATGGCTCGCGCAGTATTCGCTACAACATGCAGCGCCTGCGCGAAATGGGCGCAAGTGTACGTTATATGATGCAGCACGCAGCTGCTAAATATTGGAACGTTGAGCCACACACCTGTACAGCTAATCAGCACGTGGTTACCCACAGCTCAGGGAAAACGCTTGGCTATATAGACTTAATAGACCTCGCGCTTGGTATTACACCGCCAGAGCCTGACAAGCTAACACTTAAAACACGCAAAGAATGGCGCTATATAAATACCGGTATGGCGCACATAGATTTAACTGATTTAGTAACCGGTAAAGCCACATTTGCTGCCGATGTACGCGAACCAAAAGCGCTGGTGGCGATGATTGAGCGCCCGCCGGTAGTAGGTGGTGTGGTTAAATCGTTTGATGCCAGCGCCGCTAAAGCAATTAATGGCGTAGTTGATGTTATTGAAATGCCTGTACCAAAAGGCGCACCGCAATTTCAGCCAAAAGGCGGCATTGCTATTGTTGCTAAAAATACTTGGGCTGCATGGCAGGCGCGTAAAGCACTAAAAGTGGTGTGGGATGATGGTAAAAACGGCGATTATAATTCAGAGAACTTTAAAAAGTCGTTATTGCAAACAGTGAATGAGCCGCAAGCGCATGTGCGCGAAATAGGCGATACCACCAATATATTGGCTAAATCGAGCAATACGTTAGTAGCCGACTATTACGCGCCGCACCTAGCTCAAGCACCAATGGAACCACCTTGTGCTACGGCGATGTATCATAAAGACCGCGTTGATATTTGGGCTGCAACACAAAACCCACAAGCAGATATGAAAACTGTAGCCGCACTACTAGGTATGGACGAGAGTAAAATTAACGTACATGTCACCATGTTAGGTGGCGGTTTTGGGCGTAAATCAAAACCTGATTTTTCGGCAGAAGCCGCTTATATTTCAATGAAAGTAGGGCAACCTATTCGCGTACAATGGACGCGAGAGGATGATATACAACACAGTTTTTATCATGCGGTATCGGCTCAACATATTGAAGCTGCACTAGATGAAAAAGGTAACATAGAAGCTTATTTACATCGCACGGCGTTTTCGCCAATTATGTCTACCTTCCAAGAAGGGGCAACGTCACCTGCAGGTTTTGAGCTGCGCTTAGGCTTTACCGATAACCCTATTAACTCACCTAATTTAAAGCTAGAAAATGGCGAAGCACCCGCTAAAACTAGGGTAGGTTGGATGCGCTCGGTATCAAATATTTTTCATGCTTTTGCTATTCAGTCATTTATTGCTGAAGCGGCGCACAAAGCAGGGCGCGACCAAAAAGACTATTTACTCGAAACCATAGGCCCTGATCGTATTTTAGATGTAACCGAGCAAAATGCCTCGTACGATAACTATGGCGCCGATAAAGACGTTTACCCATTAGATATTGGCAAGTTACGCCATGTTATTGAAAAAGTGGCTGAGATAAGTAAATGGGGCCGAAAGCTTCCAAAAGGTCGCGGGTTAGGTATTGCAGCGCACCGCAGCTTTTTAACGTATGTGGCTACTGTGGTTGAGGTAGAGGTATCGGACGCTGGCGATTTAAACGTGATTAAATCGTGGGTAGCTATTGATGCAGGTACGGTTGTAAACACCGATACCGTTAAAAACCAAACCCAAGGTGGCTCTATTTACGGTATTACAACCGCAATAAGCGATGGTATTACCTTTGATAAAGGCCGCGTACAGCAAAGTAATTTTCATGATTACCGCGTACCGCGTATGAGCGATTCACCACTAGAGGTAGAAGTAGAAATAATACAAAGCGATGCACCACCTGCTGGTGTAGGCGAGCCCGCAACGCCGGTTTACGCCCCTGCATTGTGTAACGCTATTTTTGCCGCTTGCGGTAAACGTATTAGGCAACTGCCTATAGGTAACCAATTAAAAGCGTAAATAAACGTACTTTTATTAAAACACTAAGCTATTAAACAAAAAAACCGCCAAATGGCGGTTTTATCCGTAAGTCTATGTATCTTAAAGACTCATAAATTACATATTTTGCTCACTAAATTTGTATTGATCTGTTCAGGTTTAAAGGCATTAATATGTTTAGGTATATTGGCTTGAGTATATTCTAGAAGGACGTATTCATAAGATTGTGGCTCAATAACTTCCTCAAGTAGGTAGTTCTGCTTAGACTTTTTACTGAATAATACTGAGTAATTTTTTAAATCTGTATGTTTAAATTGGCTGGCTCTATATACATGTAAAAACTCATTGTTTGCAATAACAAAGCTATTGAGGATTGATGACCAGTCTGCATACCACTCAGAATCTTCAAATGGTGTATTTCCTATAATAATAATAGCTTTATCATTATTATAGTCATCGCATAGCTGTTTCTCTGAAGATGTTTGTTCAGCAGTTACTACCCCAGTGCAGCCGATTACGCTAAAAGCAAAGCACCCCAATAGGATTTTTTTCATTTTAGTATCCTATATAAAAAGTGGAATCATCTGATTGTTTGAAATTGATGATTGGTTAAAAAAATGCTTGGCTTCATAGTCGAATGTTGAAGCTGAGAGCTGCTTATCGAAGTGAGGAGAATCCATCCTGGTAAAGTCGCCTCCCCATCGAAGCCCTCTTTTTTTCATTACATCAATAAATTTAACCGCTGAAGTCGTAGCACTTTTAGTTTTAAAGGCGGTTGAGTTGTTCCAATTAGAGCCATCAACAATATTTAAATCTAAAGCATGCCCAATATAATGTTGGCTGCGTTTTGCTGGCGTTACAACAGCGCCACTTGGAGAAACTCCAAGCTGTCTTATTGTCTGGTTTAAAACCAATTTTAAGCCTAATTTTTTTGCTTCAATGTCCATTGCTTTTATCTCAGTAATTAAGGTCGCTGAAACTACAAACTCACCTTTCAATACATTTTGGTTTGCAATTAATTTGAAGTTAGGATTAAGCTCTATATTAGTAAAAGTTACTTCTCTTAACCTTAGCAAGTCACCTGTACATCGAAAATTGCTAGCGGCCCAGATATTAAGCTCTCGACGAGTAGCTTTGTCAGTTTGCCCAGAGGTACTTCCTTTAAAAGTTGGCAGTTGACTAATAACCCTTAAATTTTTTAATCGATACGGGGCCGATTTTGCGTTCCATTGGAATAACTTTAATGCGTGTGTAGTTTTTAAGCCAAAATCACCATCAATTTTTGATTTATATGTTCCTAATTTATTAAGCAGTATTTGTAATTCGGATACAAAAGAGTGATTAGCTATGTGGCTTTTTCCTTCCCAGATTTGTTTTTTGTCATTGTCTCCTCTTTGAAGAGAAAAGCCACCAAATAAATCCGTCACACCAGTTAAAGCTGACACTACAGCATTGTTATTCATATAAGTTTCTTTAAATTAATAGTTAACCGCACTTATTCCATCGCGATCGTTATATTAGCGATAAAAGAATATAACTAAAGATAAAAAATAGGAACAATATTTTTCGTTAAGTCATCATGGATACACCGTAAAATTGTAAAATAGATAGTGTCAAAGCCGTAATTTAAACAAATATTTTTAAATTATTTAAGGAAAGCTTTATTCAATTTAATTTAGGTCGTTACTAGTAAACAAAAAAACCGCCAAATGGCGGTTTTTTAGAAGTTAGCGATTAGTGCGTTTTTTCAAACTCATCTACTTCACGCTCTGCTTCTTCTTTAGATTTACCGTACTGCTGCTGGATTTTACCCACTAGCTCCTTACGGCTACCTTCAATTTTGTCTAAATCGTCGTCAGTAAGATCGCCCCATTTTTGTTGCGCCTTACCTTTAAGTTCGTTCCAATTACCTTTCATACGATCGCTGTTCATAAGTTTCTCCTTACTTAGATTTAATTAACGTTCACTATAAAAGGAGCAAGGCGTGTACCAATAAATTAAATTTAAATTTTGTATTTATAATCATACTGTTATGTTTTATTGGCGCAGTATCAATTAATATAGCGCGCATGTTCTTAAAAAATGTACAGAGCGGTTTGTAATTATTTCTGATTATGATGCTTTTTTATAACCACTCAGCTTTAGCGGCGCGTTTATTTTTGGTTTTTGTTACAATGCATACAAAGCAATTTTGGGTAAATAGCAGTGCTGCCGGTTCAAAACATATATCAACAACTTTTAACTACATTACAAACTAACCCTATAACGTTATTACAAGCACCACCTGGTGCAGGTAAATCAACCTGGTTACCGCTACAACTTATGCGCGACGGCCATTTTAAACGTATTGTAATGCTGGAGCCGCGCCGCTTAGCTGCACGTAATATTGCCAATTACCTAGCGCAGTGCCAAAACGAAAATGTGGGGCAAAGCGTTGGCCTGCGTGTACGTGGCGAGAGTAAAGTAAGTAGTAATACGCGCCTTGAAATAGTTACTGAGGGCATGCTTACTCGCATGTTACAAAACGATCCAGAACTTAGCGATATTGATTTACTGATTTTTGATGAGTTTCATGAGCGCTCAATTGCAGCCGATACCTCACTGGCCTTTGCTTTAGAGACCCAAAGTGCGCTGCGTGAAGACTTAACCATACTGCTTATGTCGGCAACCCTTGATACAGAGCGCTACACACAGTTTTTTGATTGCCCAGTTATTCAGTCAAGTGGGCGAAGTTACCCCATAGAGGAAGTATACGTACCCATAAAGGATGAAAGCCGTTGGCTTGATACTATTCCCGCTTTAATAAAACAAGCACTAAACGAGCAAGGCGGCAGTGCATTAGTGTTTTTACCTGGGCAATTTGAAATATTACGTGTGCAGCAAGCGCTTAATGATTTGCCAGGTAACTGCCTAGTTGCCACGTTATTTGGTGAGCAAGATAAAGCCAATCAGCAAGCGGCGATTGCTCCTGCACCTGAGGGAATGCGCAAAATAGTGCTTACCACCAATGTAGCCGAAACCAGCTTAACCATTGAAGGCATTCGCATTGTTATTGATAGTGGTAAACGCCGCGCTGCAACGTTTAACTTAAAAACAGGTGTAACGGAGCTTACAACACAAAGTATATCGCGCTCCTCTGCCGTGCAGCGAGCAGGGCGTGCAGGGCGAATAGAACCAGGTGTGGTTTACAGGCTTGGCTCAAAGCAAACTTTTGAGCGACGCAATAGCCACGATAGCCCCGAAATACTCACATCAGACATAAGCCAACTTATGCTTGAAGCAAAGCAGTGGGGCGCAAATATTAGCGAACTCACCTTGCTTGATATGCCAACAACGCAGCAATGCACACAAGCGGCAAGCTTACTAACTATGCTTGAAGCCATCGACGCCAAAGGTAAGCTAACCAAGTTGGGCAGCAACATGCTGGGTTTTGGGGCGGAAATTCGCTTAGCGCATATGCTTTTAAAAGCGCAGGCGCTTGAGGCAGAACTCCCAGGTATTTATCGCTTAGCAATTTATTTAGTGGCGCTGCTTGAAAGCCGAATAAGCAGCGCCAACGAGCTAAGTTTAGCGCTACATAGCCAGCAGCAAAGGCCACACCCAGTATTTAAGCAGCAGTTAAAATACTGGCTAAGCCGCTTAAAAGTAACCGACAGTAACAGCGAGCTAAACACCGAGTATTTAGGCTTGCTGGTGGCATTAGCTTACCCCGACCGCATTGCAAAAAAACGTGGCAATGGTTACTTACTTGCAAATGGAGCGGGCGCTGATTTAAACACCGATTACTGGCATAACGATGACTACCTGGCTATTGCAAGCATGGGCGGTCATAAAGGCACGCGTATTTTTGCAGCCACTGCGCTTAGCCCATTTGAGCTACAAGATTATTTACCGCACTTATTTACTACGCTTACCCGCTGTGAGTTTGATGAAAAAACCGCGCGCTTTATCCACCAAGACGAAGTAAAACTCGGTGCCATTACGCTTACAAGCCAACCAAGTAAGCAAAAGCTTGATAAAACAGAGCGCGCTAAAGCGTGGCTTAATTTATTTACTAAACACGGCTTTGCATTATTTAATGAACAACCCGATGCACAACAATTATTAATACGCATGAGTTTAGCCAGTCAGTTTATGCCCGATACGTTCCCGGCAATAAGCGAGCAGCAACTTATCGAAACAGCTGACGATTGGTTGGGCGTGTACTTACAGGACATAAAAACACTCGATCAGCTTAAAAAGTTTAACTACTTTGAAGCACTGCAAAATTGTTTTGACTGGACTCAGCAAACAGCCCTAAAAACACTGTTACCGCTTAGGTTAACGGTACCGAGTGGCTCAAATATAAAAATTAATTACCAACTAGATGGCCCTGCAAAGTTAAGCGTGCGCATGCAAGAAGTGTATGGCTTAACCAGTACGCCAGTGCTTGCTAATGGCAAGCTGCCACTGCTTATGGAGTTACTATCGCCGGGTAAGCGTTCTTTACAGCTTACGCAAGATCTTGCGCACTTTTGGGCTACCAGTTATCGCGATGTACAAAAAGAAATGAAAGGACGTTACCCCAAGCATTTTTGGCCAGACGACCCAGCAAATAGCGTGGCAACTAATAGAGTGAAAAGCAAAATGTAGGTGTTAGTTACATAATGTTATTTGTTTGATTATTGAACGTTCTAAGGTAATGTACCTATAAAACACTTTTAGCTACAGGGAATAGTCAATGAGGTTACTTTTAACATTAAGTTTGGTATTGGTTGCTAGCTTTTCAGTCCGAGCCGAAGAGCCATTTGATTTAAAAGCATTTGCACAGCACTACTATAAAACCATGACCGCCACGCAAGCCCCAAACGCCGATACCAAAGAGCTTGAAGCTTACCTTAGCTTATTAACAGACGACGTTGGCAGTCAGCACATACCGTATCAAATAGATGACTCTCGCACAGCTAATGGCAAAGAGCTAATGCGCAAGGGCATGAGTTTTTATTTAGGCGCGCATACCCACTATAAAAGTGAGTTACTCAATACCTTTATATTTAACAATAGCGGCTTTGCGATTCGTTATAAAAACCACGCTAAAGGTATTCACCCACAAAGCAAACAGCCAATAGAGTACACATCAGTAATGATGGAAGTAATAGAGGTTGAAAATGGTAAAGTGGCGATGATCCGCAAATACCACGAATAACTTTTTTGGTTAAACCTCTTTGCCGCCGTGTTGCTCTGCTAAGTCATCAAGCTCTGCAGAGGTGTAATCAAACCCGCTTTCATCATACTCGTAAGTGACTTTTACACTGTTGCCACCATTAAATAAGCGTGTTTTAACTTGGTTTACGGGCCAATCTTTTAGTACATGCACAAAACGGTTGGCAACTTGCGAGGATTCAAAACGGTAGCGAATGTCTGTTTTCATAAAAAAGGCTCTGTCATTATATGGCTTAGCTAAAAGTGAGTAGTAAAGTTACACATTTAATGCATTACCACCTCTCATGGTCTTTAGTATACCTTTAATCAATAGGCTGATATAAGCCCGTAACACAGTATGTGAAGCAAAAATTTACCCACAACCGCTATAAGTGGCTCGCTATTGAAGTAAATAATAATTGTTGACCCAGCTTTTTATCTAAAAAGTTAAAACATCTTTATTTCTGCATAATCCTAGTATTGAATTTACACATTAATAACTTTTTCACTAAATTACCTACCTAAAGCGCCAAGTTAAAATATTAAGCTATTGTAAGTAAAGTTTTTAATACACTTGATAGATGTGGATGATTGACCCATTACTTAATATTTAACGTATTGAATCACCTTATTAAATAGTGACTTTAAAATAAGGTTTTTGTTCTAAAAAATAAAACTATTTAAAAATTTAAACAAAAACTAAACATTTAGGTTGATTGTTAGTTATTTGTAATTAGAATAGTCGCTATTACAAATAAGAATGATTCACATACAATATTAGGATTCAACATGAATTTGCGTAAATCTCTCCTTGCTAGTGCAGTAATTACTGCAACTTTGGGTTTAACTGCGTGTGGTGGCTCAAGCTCCAACGATAGCGATGAAACACCGACCACACCAACAGTGACTAATTCTGCACCTACTGCAATTAGCTTATCAACATCAGCTGTAACAGAAGATGTAGTTGGTGCAGTTGTCGGTACTTTAAGTGCTACCGATGACGATGCAACAGGTATGGTATTTACGCTAGCTGATGATGAGCAGTATTTTGAAATTAACGACAGCAATGAATTAACGCTTAAAAGCGCATTAGCGCTTAATGCTGAGCAAGTAGAAACCCTAGATGTAACAGTTACCGCAACCGATGCCGGTGAGTTAAGCTTTACGCAAACATTGAGCGTATCTGTAACAGATATTGAAGCGCAAGATGGCGTAAATGTTTACGAATTTGCTTCAACAGTCGATACAAGCAATTCGGCTGTAAGTTACACAGGGCAAGTGGCTCGCCATGCGCTTTCGGCGCAAATTAAAGCCTACATAGGTTTATTAGATGTAGATTACATCGAAAGTAATGGCTTGACAGGCGATGCTGTAAAAGCGCAGCTAATGGCGTATTGGAGTGATTACGAAGCCGTAAAAGATAATAGCTTTTTGTTTGTTGATGGCAGCACAACGCTACAGCAATCATTTGCTGAAATTTCAAGTTCAGGTAAATCGTTAACGGGTAAAGTTGCCGGTAATGACGCAACAAAAATGGAAGAAGACTGGCTAACAGAAGGCACATTTGAAGGGTGGAGTGACTTTGGTACTCAAGCTAAAACACCTGAAGGCCTTATTTTTCATTACTTTGATTTATTAGCAGCTAATGTAGATGCAATAGCAAGCGGCACACAATCTGAAGATGTAAACGGTAACGACATTACAGCAGCTTATATTACAACAAGTGGCCTAGATTTAAATCAGCTTATTCAAAAACACACATTAGGTGCGTTAATGTTCTCGCAAGGTACAGATGACTACCTAGACGACGGGCTTGAAGAAGATAACACCGATGCAGCAGCCGCTGGCGCTAATTACAGCACTTTAGAGCATCAATATGATGAAGGTTTTGGTTACTTTGGCGCTGCTCGTCATTACTTAGAGTATAGCGACGACGCTATTGCTGATGGTAGTGCAAACGCAGATGTTGATGGCGATGGAAAAATAGATTTAGCCAGTGAGTACAACTGGGGTAATTCAGTCAATGCCGCTAAACGTGATAACGGTGCAACAGTTGCGACTGACTTTAGCAGCGCAGCAATGACGGCGTTTATAGCGGGTCGTAAAATTATTAACGATGCAGCACCAAGCGCATTAACTGATGAGCAAAAAACGCAGTTATTAGCACAGCGCGATATTGCTGTAGCTAATTGGGAAAATGCAATTGCAGCGACTGTTGTTCATTACATTAACGATACATTAGCTGACATTGATACAGTGCAAGGTACAGAGGCAAGCGCTGAAGATTTTGCTAACCTAGCTAAGCACTTTAGTGAAATGAAAGGTTTTGCACTGAATTTTCAATTTAACCCATTTTCACCTTTTTACAGCGACGATAACGCAGGTAAATTTGCCGAGCTACATACGTTACTAGGTGAGGCGCCACAGTTAACAGATGCCTACAAAGCACAGTTAGTTGAAGCGCGTGATTTGATGCAGCAAGTATACGGCTTTGATGCACAAAACGTTGAAAACTGGTAATTACCACCTGTTTTAGCACCAAGGAAGGTCAGCCCATGGGCTGGCCTTTTGCCGTTTAATTTTCGAAGTTTTTAGGGTTGAAATAATGATCAATTATGCAAAAAAAGGGGTCGTAGTTGCAGCAGCTGTTTTAACACTTAGTGGCTGTGGTGAAAGTAGCTCAAGTAGCACGGGCAGTGATTTTCAAGGTGGTGATAGCGGGCAAACTACGACGCCTGTGGTGACAGAGTTTGATGAAGCACAACTGGTTGCTAACTTAGTCGACAATGTAATAACACCTACGTTTGTTTTGTTTAATCAACAAGCACAACTACAAACGAAAGCAGTAGCCAATTACTGTCAAGCCGAATTGCAAAGCGTTCAAGAAAGCTCTGAAGAGGCCATAGCACTTCGTACTCAGGCACAGCAAGCATGGCTTGATACCATGGCAGGCTGGCAGCAAGCCGAAATGATGCAAATGGGGCCATTACTTGATAACTCAGGCCAATTGCGCAATCAAATATACTCTTGGCCTACGTTTAGCCGTTGTGGGATAGACCAAGATGTGGTGTATAACCAAGACGGAGTGATAAACCAAGATCAAAATCGCCCGTATGATATTAACGAAAGAACAGCAACACGTAGGGGTTTATTTGCACTTCAGCACGTGTTGTTCAACGAGCAATTAGATCATCACTGTACTGTTGCTAACGAGGCGTTGGCTGATTGGAATAACCGTACTGATCTGGCGCGTCGCCAGGCTCGATGTGAGTTTGCGGTGGTGGCAAGTGAAGATGTTTTAAACTCCTCAGCACAATTATTACAAGCTTGGCAAGGTGATAACGGTTTTGCGAATGAGTTAAAAAATACAGGAGACAGTGGTGGGCGCTTTAGCACGACTCATGAAGCACTTAACCATATTAGCGATGCGCTGTTTTACATCGATACACTCGTAAAAGATAAAAAATTAGCAGAGCCAATTGGAATTTTTTCAAATTCGTGTGGTACCTCAGCGTGCCCTGAAGATGTAGAAAGCCTAGATGCAAAAAGTTCTTTAGATAATATTCGTAACAATTTAACCGCGTTTGAAGCGTTAATAATAGGTAATTTAGAAGGCGCAGAGGCGGGCACTGGTTTTGACGACTTTTTAGATGCAGAGCAAGCACAGGCAACAAAAACGCGCTTAATAGAAGGCATTGCAGCACTAAAGACTACACTTAGCCAAATTGATAGCTCGTTAGCAGATTTACTCATAAGTAATGAGCAACAAGTACGTGATGTGCATGGCGAGGTGAAAGTACTTACTGATGAACTTAAAAATGACTTTATCAATGAATTAGCACTTGAGCTACCTACTACTTCTGCAGGCGATAACGACTAAGGGCAACAATGAAATACAATAAACTTACAATTGCATTGCTTATGGCCGTAAGTTGCCAAGCAGTTGCAGAGCAACAAAGCGACATAGAGCATATTCAAATTATTAGCCACAATGACAAGCTACGTACCGAGGCGGGATCCGCCACTTTGATTGGTGAAGCGCAGCTTGAACAATTTGAATTTGATGATATTCACCGTATTTTATCGCAGGTTCCTGGCGTAAATATACGTGAAGAAGATGGCTTTGGGCTAAGGCCTAATATTGGTTTTAGGGGCGTAACCCCGGAGCGTAGTAAAAAAATCACGATATTAGAAGATGGTGTTTTAATTGGCCCTGCGCCGTATTCTGCTCCCGCGGCTTATTATTTTCCGCTAACTACACGCATGACTGCGGTTGAGGTATTTAAAGGCCCAGCTGCCATACATTATGGCCCACAAACGGTGGCTGGTACGCTTAATTTAGTGTCGCGCCAAGTGCCAGATGATGCCAGTGGTATGCTTGATGTATCAGCAGGGTCTGATGGTTATAAAAAAGCGCACGCGTATTATGGCAACCGCGAAGGGCAGTTTGGCTTTTTAGTTGAAGGAGTACACCTAGAAAGCGACGGATTTAAAGAGCTTGATGGCGCTCAAGACACCGGCTTTGAAAAAGATGACCTATTAGTTAAATTAGATTACAAACTCGATGGTGAGCAGTTTAAGCAACGTTTTGAGTTAAAATTAGCGTACTCAGATGAGCTTTCAAATGAGACTTATCTTGGTTTAACAGAGGATGATTATAGCGAAAACCCATACCGTCGTTATGCAGCTAGTGGCCCTGCTAATATGGACACGAAGCATACGCAAGTTATGTTTACTCATCAGTTGAGCACTGACAATTTTGCACTGACTACCCGAGCGTATCGTAATGACTTTGAGCGTGCTTGGTTAAAGCTTAACTCAGTTACTAACAGCAGTGGCAGTTTGTCAGATATTTTGGCCGACCCAACGCGTTTTGAACGTGAATATAGCGTTATTAGTGGTCAAGCAGATTCGGTTCAAAATGGCGAAAGCAATGTGTTTTTGACCATGGGCACTAACGACAGAGCCTTTTTCTCACAGGGGATTCAGTTTGATGGCGATTGGCAAGTGGCCGCGTTTGGGCTTGATCATTCTCTCTCGTTTGGGGTTCGTTTTCATCAAGATGAAATAGAGCGTGACCACTTTGAAGACACCTACGCTATGGTTAACGCGGTTAACACCCGTACAGATACTGACAGTGTATTTACTACGCAAAATACCGAGTCTACCGATGCATGGTCTGTTTATATTGAAGACAAAGTGACGTTCGATAAGTTAACACTCGGTGTCGGCGTGCGCGGTGAGTTAATGGATATGTCGTATCAAAACGACTCGCCAGGCAAAGAGAACGATTGGCAAAATAAATCAAGCCGAATTTGGCTACCTGGCCTAAGCGGTTTTTATCAGTTATCTGAAAACGCAGGGTTATTATTTGGTGTACACCAAGGGTTTGTGCCATCAAGTCCATCGAGCCCAGTACGTGAAGGAGATGATGAATTTGAAAAAAGCGTTAACTATGAATTTGGTGGCCGTTATAACGATGGCAATCGCCAAATTGAGGTGGTTAGCTTTTTTAACGATTACTCAAACTTAGTTGAAAGCTGCGGACAATCAAATTGTGGTATTGAAAATGAATTTGATCGTGAGTTTAGCGGTGGAGAAGTGGATGTATGGGGTGTTGAGTCTCAATTTGCACAAACCTTCTCACTAAATGAAAGTATCGATATTCCTGTGCGTTTAACGTATACCTATACGCAAAGCGAATTTAAAGAAGAGCTATTTAGTGAATTTACGCAGTGGGGGCACATTCGCCCAGGCGATCACCTACCGTATTTACCTAATCATCAAGCTGCACTAAGTTTAGGGCTTGCACATAACGATTGGTCTGTGGATGTATTAATAAAATACACATCAGATATGCCAGAGGCTGCGGGTGTTGCTTATTCAGCGGGCGAAGTTGGCAATACAACAGGCAACGACTTTGCTATGCCATTAGCCGGTGTTGATGTGCCATCAACTACGGTTGTTGATATTGCAGCACGCTACGAGCTTGATCAATATGGGCATATTTACGCAAAGGTAGATAACCTGTTTGACCAAGATAATATTGTTAGTCGTCGCCCGTATGGTGCACGTCCTGGTAAGCCTCGCAGTGTTGCTGTAGGTTATAAATACCAATTTTAAGAGGTAAGTAATGCTCGAGACTTTATGGCAAACACTGTTGCAAACGCCTAATTATTTGTTTGATGCCAATAAACGCATATTTATTGGCTATAGCATTGCGGCGTTAGTTATTGCTATGTTGCTGTATTTCTCGGGCCGCACCCAACAAAAAAAGCGCACTTGGCGAGGGCTGGGGCGTTATTTATTTAGTAAGCGTATTTGGCTTAGTAAAAGCGCCAAGCTTGACTATCAATTGTTAATTATAAATCGTTTACTCAAAGCCGCGCTATGGGTGCCTATAGTGTTAACTATGGTACCTGTGGCGATTGGCGTAAGCGATGCCTTGCAATGGCTTTTTGGGGAACGTGCGGTATGGCAACTGCCAAGTACTGTGGTGCTAGTAATATTTACTGTACTGCTTTTTATATTTGATGATTTAACCCGCTTTTTATTACATTTAGCACTGCATAAGGTGCCGTTTTTGTGGCATTTTCATAAAGTGCATCATAGTGCGTTAGTGCTCACCCCAATGACTATTTATCGCAGCCACCCATTTGAAAGCTATTTATATGCGTGTCGAATGGCGTTAGCGCAAGGTTTTGTGGTGGGCGTTTGTGTGTATTGCTTTGGCCGAAACTTAACTATGCTAGATATTTTTGGCGCTAATGTATTTGTATTTGCCTTTAATGCGTTAGGCGCTAATTTACGCCATTCTCACGTATGGTGGAGCTTTGGTAAAAAAATAGAAAATTGGTTTATTAGCCCAGCTCAGCATCAAATTCATCACAGTGATAACCCAAAGCACTTTGACCGTAACTTAGGCTCTGCTTTAGCCATTTGGGATAGAGCTTGTGGCACGCTAATAAAAGCGCATCAAGTAGGTAAAATTACTGTGGGCGTAGGCAATAAAGACCGTGGCCACAATAGTGTAATAGATGCGTATTGGCGGCCAATTTACGAGAACCTACAAACGCCTTGGCAGCGTGTGGCTAAAGCCGCTAATAAGGTGAATATTTATAACAAAAAAAAGCCCATCATTGAGGTTAATATTAACGATAAAACAGTTAAATAGTGCTCGGTTACAAAAAATAAAGGGTTAAGTTGTAAATTTTGTGTTTCAATAATCGCATCAAACTTGGTACATACTAACGTACCTTCTTAAATTTACGATGACGATTTAACATGTATTACAAATCAGTTTTATTGGCAAGTAGTGCCTTATTACTCAGCGCCTGTGGTGGTTCTGGCGGCGATGATACGCCCACCGTTAATTCAAATAAAGTACCTACCTTGTCCGTATCCAATATTCCTAGCGAATTAAAAAAAGGACAAACCATTGAGCTAACTGCAACAGCAAGCGATGAGGATGGCACTATAAGCAGTGTGATTTGGCAACAAACTGCAGGCATAACGTTATTGAGTGAGCCACTAGAAGCGTTAAGTACCCGCCTTACAATACCTGCTGCACAAAGTTATGCGCCCATAACATATTCATTTAGTGTAACAGCCACTGATAACGAAGGGGCTACACGCACTCAAACTATTACATTTGTAGCTAAAAACAGCATGGATATGCACAGTGCTGCTAGGTTATTACACCAAGCCAGTATGGGCCCAACGCTTGCTGAAATAAATAATGCTCAGGGTTTAAGTGAGCAACAATGGCTCGATAACCAAATAGCACTGCCAATTGGCTACCACCGCGACTACCTTGTCACACTTGAAGATGATGAAGACTTTAAATATATAAGCCGCATAGATGCATGGTGGAAAGCGGTGCTACAAAGTGACGATCAGCTGCGTCAGCGCGTTGCATTTGCACTGAGTGAAATATTAGTTGTATCGGATGAAAATAGCGATTTACGTGCGCAACCTCAGGGCATGGTTACTTACTACGATTTATTACTCAAACATGCATTTGGCAACTTTAGAGAGTTACTCGAAGAGGTAACGCTTTCGCCAATTATGGGCACGTACCTAAGCCATTTAGGTAACGAAAAAGCTGATGAAGCACTTAATATTCGCCCAGATGAAAACTACGCCCGCGAGGTCATGCAACTATTTACTATAGGGCTTGATGAGTTAAACCTTGATGGCAGCGTTAAGCTAGATGCAAACGGCAGTAGCATAGCAACTTACGGGCAGGCGCAAATACAAGGGTTTGCGCGTGTATTTACAGGCTGGACATTTGCAGGCAGTGAAACTTTTAAACGCGTAAGTCGCGATTATATTAACCCTATGCAAGCCTATAGTGAGTACCATTCGAGCAAAGAAAAAGTCCTGTTAAATGGTGAGGTTATACCTCAAGACTATGGGCCGGAGGAGTCGCTAAAAATAGCCCTCGATAATTTGTTTAATCACGATAATGTAGCGCCATTTATTTCTAAGCAGCTTATTCAGCGGTTAATTACTTCAAACCCGACTGCGCAATATGTAGAGCGCGTTGCTCGTGTGTTTAATGACAATGGAAGCGGTGTACGAGGCGATTTAGCCGCAGTTGTTAAAGCGATTTATTTAGATGATGAAGCGCGACATTTTGGCAGCGTACTTAGCTATCAAGGTAAAATTAAAGAACCGCTTTTAAAAACCGTACAGTTTTGGCGAAACCTTAATGCTAAGTCACTACAAGGGTATTATAAAACGTGGAACCTGGTTGACAGCTACGGACAAGGCCCAATGCAGTCAGCGTCTGTATTTAATTTTTTCAGACCAGATTACCAAAGTGCGACTTTGCGCTCCCAAGGGCTTGTCGCCCCCGAATTACAAATAGCTAACGATGCGACTTTAATAGGCACAATGAACGCTCTATTTGCAAGTTTAGTTTGGAGTACCGCTGAAGCGCATACCGATTTAAACCCAGCCGGTATTTATGTCTATGTACAAAGCGATATGGATTACTTGGCGAAAAATGGCATTAATGCACTGATAGAACAATATAATACCTTGTATTTTGCCGGCAATATGAGCGCTGATACTAAGCAAGCCTTGCTTGATTTAGATGCTTATTTTAACGAGGAGCAGTACCGTGTAAGGGTTTCGTACTTGTTATACATGATTGCTATTTCACCAGAATTTAACGTGCAGTATTAGGAGCGCATAATGAGCATTAATAGAAGGCAATTTTTATCATTATGTTTAAAAGGTGGGGTATCGGCAGCCGCTTTAACCAGTTTACAGCTACAGGCGCTAACGGGCGCAACTAATGCAATAGAACTTGGTGATTATAAAGCCCTAGTGTGTGTGTTTTTATACGGCGGAAACGACTCACTTAATATGCTGCTCCCCCTAGAGGGAGAGCAGCGCAGTTTATATGAGCAAAGTCGGCAAAACCTCGCAGTAGAAAATCCTTTGTCGCTAAGTGTTAGTTCGCAATTTGCAGGTGGTGTGGGCATCCACCCTTCACTTGCGCCTTTACAGAGTGTGTTTGAGTCGGATGATTTAGCCTTTATTGGCGGCGTAGGCACTTTGCTTACTCCCACTACATTAGCTGACTATAAAAATAACGCAGTACCTTTACCTAAGCATTTGTTTTCACATAACGATCAACAAGCTTCATGGATGTACGGCCGAGAAAAAGCCTCTTTAAACAGTGGGTGGGGCGCACGTATGCTCGAACGGTTAGCTGTGCATGACGAGTTTGCGGCAAATATCTCTCTCGATGGCACAAACTTATGGCAAACAGGCACAAATACCAGTGCTTTTGCGCTTAACAAAAGTGGTATAAGTACTATTAACGCCTTTGGTGGTTATCAGCCGCGTACTGACCACGTTACTAATATAATGAATCGTGTGTTAGGCAATGCAAGCCATGTGCTTGGGCGTGAATATGCTAATGGCTTAAATAGTGCAATTACCAATACGCAAACTATGAACAGTGCGCTAGAACAAGCACCTGACCTAATTACTTCTTTTAGTGATACTAGCTTGAGTGAGCAGTTAGCTGCGGTGGCTAAAACGATTAGTGTGCAGTCGTCGTTAAGTACTCAGCGCCAAGTGTTTTTTGTCTCTATGGGGGGATTTGATACCCACGATGATCAGCTTACGGCACACCCAGCGTTATTAAATACGCTAGCTCAAGGGCTTAGCGAGTTTAATAGTGCCATGAAAGAGCTAAACATGAATGATAAAGTTACCACATTTACTATGTCGGACTTTGGCCGTACGCTCACCTCAAATGGAGATGGCACTGATCATGGCTGGGCGGGTAATCAAATAGTAATGGGTGGTGCGGTAAAAGGACGTAATATTTATGGTGAGCTACTTACTCAGCAGTTAGAGGGCGAATATGATACCGGCGGTGGGCGGTTAATTCCGCAAGTGGCTAACGAGCAGTACTTTGCAACGCTCGCGCAATGGTTTGGTGTGCCTGTTTCAGAGCTGGTTGATATTTTTCCTAATTTAAGTCACTTTAATAGCGAAACCTTGGACTTTTTTGTGTAAAGATACTGATATGTTAACTGCAGCGCTTACAGCGAGTTGGTATCTATAATCAGTGACGTTGGCTGTTGATTGTAATCTAAATCCCGTGTTAGGCAGTATAACGTAATGGTTTCAAATACTTAAAATTAAAGATCACACATGATTAAGGAATCATAATAATGAAAATTTTAGTGAGCTTAGTAAGTTTAATCGCTTTTTTACTCGTTTTACTGCCTGGGCCTTTGTATAAGTATGGGGTTGTTGAGCTCAGTACTGCGTTTGCAGGCTTTAGATTTGGTGTGTATGTGGGCGGCGCTGCATTAGTGCTGCTTGTTATACAAGTTATTTTTATGCGTAAAACGCTTAGCATAGGCAGCACTTTAATGGCAGTGGTGTTTGCAGCCATCGCGATTGCAATGCCACTGAGCATGATGAGTAAAGCTAAAAGCGTACCGGCGATCCATGATATTTCGACCGACTTAATTAATCCACCAAAATTTGTGGCAATTGTACCGTTGCGAGCGGATGCTAAAAACCCAGCTGAATACGCAGGAGAAGAAACAGCCAGGCAGCAACGCAAGGCTTACCCTGAGCTAAAAACTCTAAATTATGCACAATCAAAAACAGACTTATTAGCTGCTACAGAACAAGCGGTTAAAAATTTAGGGTTTGAGCTTGTTAATGTTAATGCGGCTACGGGTATTGTAGAGGCAACGGATACTACCACATGGTTTGGTTTTAAAGATGATGTAGTTGTGCGTATCAATGACGAAGGCAGCCAACGCTTTGTAGATATACGCAGTAAGTCACGCGTGGGCCGAAGTGATTTAGGAAAAAATGCTGAACGTATACATTCACTCATTGATGAGATAAATACGTTACTGGATAAGTAACCGACATTTAAGTTAAAAAAGCCCAACCTTGTTGGGCTTTTTTGGTCAGGGTTGATTCACAGCGTTAGTGTAAACACATCAAAGTGCATACCGCTATTATTTGAGAGGCAGCCCTTATGGGATTACTTTTAGAATAAAGCACTGAAATAAGCGAAAAGGTATACGACTTAAATTTTAGCCGCTCTTTTTATATGCTTAACAAGCTTGGGCGGTGGGCTGCTGTTTATTAAGTTGCAAGTAGCTTAAAAACCACATTACTAAGCCACCTAAAAACAGCGCAGCTGCCACATATCCTGTTTGATTAGGTGCTGCACCTTGTGCAATAACAGCCCCGCCAACCCAAGGGCCGATAGCATTTGCGGTGTTAAATGCGCATTGTACTAATGCACCAATCATAGCATGGCCCTCTGGGGCGACATCCATTAATAATGATTGAATAAGCGTTGCCAAACCCACACTGCAACCAATAAAAAATATAACCGCATACAGCAGCCAAATATTGTAACTCGCGCTAACGTAGGCAATGGCAAATACAATGGTGCACACCAGTGCAAGGCCGGTGGTTTTAATGGCCGATTTATCGGCCGCTTTACCTAATAGGTAATTACCTAATGTACAGCCAATACCAAACATAACCATGGCGATAGAAATAGTATAAGGGGCTGTTTTAGTTACATCTAAAATGGTATCGGCAATGTATGTATAAATACAAAACACGCCACCAAAGCCAATAATAACAATCCCTAAAATAGACCACACCAGTTTATTTTTTAGTACGCCAAACTCGTTAAGTAAGTTAGATGGTTTTGCGTTATCAATATTTGGCACTACTTTGTACACAAATATAAATGCAATGAACGCTAAAACGGCAGCGCCACCTAAGCAATACCGCCAGCTTAGATTTTGCCCCACCAAGGTAACAATAGGCACGCCAACAATGGTTGCAATGGTCAAGCCCATAAATAC